>NZ_JBEPKY010000009.1:0-255928 GCF_040544975.1 Pseudacidovorax sp. 1753
CGATCCGCAGCCTGAACTGCACATCCGCGGCGACAAGGACGTGCGCTACGAACGCGTCGCCACGGCCATGGCCGCCGCCCAGAAGGCCGGCGTGCACAAGATCGGTTTCATCACCGATCCGACGCCGCAGTAACTTCCTGAGACCCGTCCGAAAGGCGGGCGCATCCTGAACGAGCCGGCAGCAGCCGGCTTGTTCTTTGGCGCGCCTCCAAGAGCGACCCCAGCGGGCGGCCGCCCCGGGCCGAATCGAGCCGGCCGGACCCGCTGGCGGTTCGCCTTCAAAAAAACTCATGACGACGATTGCTTTTATAAGTGCGAATCGTTATCATTTGCTCATCCGCTTCGCCGATCCGATTCGAAAGGTCCATCCCGTGCAAGCCCAGTCCTCGCATTCCCAGAAAGTGCTCAGCCATCCTTCGCTCGACCAGGGCGGCAGCGGCGCATCGGCGCACATCACCCCCTCCCCGGCCCAACTGCTGCAAAGCAGCGAGCTGCTCAAGGGCCAGAAGACCATCGGTATCCTGCACAACGGCTCGCTCTATCGCCTACAGGCCACCAAACTCGGCAAGCTCATCCTGACCAAGTGATGCAGCGTCTGCCCCGACCGTTCATCGTGGGGCGACTCGAGGAGATCTGACTCTCCAAGGGTCGTTTTTGGCCAGCCAGTGTTCGACCAGCCACGCCTTTTTTTGCGCTGAACGCGTCTTGATGTCCAAACGAAAGCGCCCCGCCAGCATTGCCCGGCGGGGCGCTTTTCATGGGCGCGGCGGCCAAGGCCGCCGGCAGTCCTGTTAAAGGCCGATGGCCGCGATGCCCGCCTTGGCGATCTGCGCGTCCTCGTTGGACTTCACGCCGCTGACGCCCACCGCGCCAATCACCTGGCCGTCCTTGACGATCGGCACGCCACCTTCGAGCAGGCCGTCCACCGTGGGCGCCGACAGGAAGGCGGTGCGGCCGCCATTGATGATGTCTTCATAGACCTTGCTCTCACGACGACCGAGGGCGGCCGTGCGGGCCTTGGCCGGGCCGATGTGGGCCGACACGGGCGCGGCACCATCCAGGCGCTGCAGCCACAGCAGGTGGCCGCCGTCGTCGCAGATGGCAATGGTCACGGCCCATTGGTTCTTGACGGCTTCCGCTTCGGCAGCGGCGGCGATCTTCTTGACGTCTTCGAGTTCGAGAAAGTGCTTGGTCTTCATGGGGCCGAAGAATACAGGATGCGTCCCATGCGCCCCGCACCCCCGTGCGCCTGCAAGACCCCATGGCTCCAAAGGGCGACGCGCCGTCCGGATATGCCGGCGCTTCCCTTGATCTTCCCTAGAATGACCTGCAACTGCCAGTCAAGCAGTCCCCTCAACCCTTTCAGGAGTTTTGCCATGAGCGACAGAGCCCCCACCTTCGACACACCGGCCGGCTACGGCCAGGTGCTGCCCCAGGCAGAGCGCCACCGCGTTCTGCGCAATACCTACTGGCTGCTCGCGCTGAGCATGATTCCCACCGTACTGGGCGCTTGGCTCGGCGTGGCCACCGGCATCACAGCCGCGCTCACGGGCGGGCTCGGCCTGGTGGTCTTCCTGGCCGGTGCCTTCGGCTTCATGTTCGCCATCGAGAAGACCAAGAACTCGGCCGCTGGCGTACCCGTGCTGCTGGGCTTCACCTTCTTCATGGGACTGATGCTGTCGCGGCTGATCGCGATGGTGCTGGGCTTCAAGAACGGCTCCGAGCTGGTGATGACCGCCTTTGCGGGCACGGCCGGCGTGTTCTTCGTGATGGCCTCGCTGGCCACGGTGATCAAGCGGGACCTGAGCGGCATGGGCAAGTTCCTGTTCGTGGGCGTGCTGGTGCTCTTCGTCGGCTCGATCATCAATGTCTTCATCGGCTCCAGCGCCGGCATGATGGCGATCTCGGTCGCGGCCATCGGCATCTTCTCGGCCTACATGCTGTACGACCTGAAGCAGATCATCGACGGCGGCGAGACCAACTACATCAGCGCCACGCTCGCGCTCTACCTGGACGTGTTCAACGTCTTCCAGAGCCTGCTGGCCCTGCTGGGCATCTTCGGAGGCGAGCGCGACTGACGCCCGTCCGAGCGCACTGAAACGGAAAAAGGGGCCCACGCGGGCCCCTTTGCTTTTGGACGATCCGCCCCTCTCAATCTGCCAGGTCGAAGACGGCGATGGACTCGACGTGTGCCGTGTGCGGGAACATGTTCACCGCGCCGGCAAAGCTGCAGCGGTAGCCGCCCTGATGGACCAGCAGGCCCGCGTCGCGCGCCAGCGTGGCCGGGTTGCAGCTGACGTAGACGATGCGCCGGGGCGGCGTCCAGCCCCCGGTGCGCAGTTCAGGCTGCTGATGCAGGTCGGCCAGCGCCCTCACCAGCGCGAAGGCGCCCTCGCGCGGCGGATCGACCAGCCAGCGATCGGCATACCCGTCCGCCACCAACATCTCGGGCGTCATCTCGAACAGGTTGCGGGCGACGAAATCCGCCTTGCCCCAGGGCCGCTGCGCGGCCTGCCTGTTTCCGGCCGCGTTGTGACGGGCACGGGCCACCAGCGTCTCGCTGCCCTCGATGCCCAGGACTTCGCGTGCCTGGGTGGCCAGCGGCAGGGTGAAGTTGCCCAGGCCGCAGAACCAGTCGATCACGCGCTCCTCCGGCTTCACGTCGAGCAGGCGCAGGGCGCGGGAGACGAGCACCCGGTTGATGTGCGGATTGACCTGGGTGAAGTCGGTGGGCCGGAAGGGCATCGTGATGCCGAATTCAGGCAGTTCATAAGCCAGGTCAGGCACGGCCTCGTCGAGCAGGTGGACGGTGTCCGGCCCCTTGGGCTGCAGCCACCACTGCACACCGGGATGCGCCGCGGCAAAGGCGCGCAGGCGGTCCCCGTCGGTTCCACCCAGCGGCTCCAGGTGGCGCAGTACCAGGGCGATGACGCCAAGTCGGGTGGTGCCCGCGGCATCGCCGCAGGCGACCTCGATCTGGGGGCAGGTCAGCCGCGCGTCCATGGAATCGATCAGCCTGCGCAACGGCACGAGCATGTCGCTGACCGGCTTCGGCAGCACGGGGCAGATTTCCATGTCGGCCACGTAACGACTCTTGCGCTCATGGAAACCGATCAGGGTGGTGCCCTTCTTCTGCACGTAGCGCACCGACAGGCGGGCGCGGTAGCGGTAGTGCCAAGCCGGGCCCTCGATGGGCCGCAGCAGCGTGTCTGGCCGCACCTTGCCCAGGTGCCACAGGTTGTCTTCGAGGGCCCGCTGCTTCACAGCCACCTGGGCCGAGGCGTGCAGGTGCTGCATCTTGCAGCCACCGCAGGCGCCGGCGTGCAGGCCGAAATGCGGACAGCCCGGCCGCACGCGCAACGGCGACTCGCGCCGGATGTCGGTGAGCTGGCCCTGCTCCCAGTTGTTCTTCTTGCGGTGCACATTGGCCCGGACGATCTCGCCGGGCAGCGCGCCATCGATGAAGACGACCTTGCCGTCTTCCCGTCGGGCGACGCCCTGGGCCTCCAGGTCGAGCGATTCGACGGCGAGCCAGCCCGGCTCGAGCGCTGCACTGGCCGCCCGGTCGGGAGGCACGGGAAGGTCGAGGAGAGAGGAAGAAGCGGCCGAGACGCCAGCGGGCACAGCGGCGTCGGCAGAAGCGGGGGACGTGGGGAGCGTGTCCTTGTTGTCGAGGGAATCCGTCATCCCCCGATTGTCGCCGGCCGCCCTGATGGGGACGGCCGGCGCCTGCTCAAGGCCGCGCCGGCAGGTAGCGCGAGGGATCCACCGGCTTGCCCTGACGGCGGATCTCGAAGTGCAGCTTCACGCGGTCGGCGTCGCTGCTGCCCATCTCGGCGATCTTCTGGCCCTTCTGCACCGACTGGTCTTCCTTGACCAGCAATGCCTGGTTGTGCGCGTAGGCCGTGAGGAAGGTGTTGTTGTGCTTGAGGATGATCAGGTTGCCGTAGCCGCGCAGGCCGGCGCCGGCGTACACCACCTTGCCATCGGCCGCCGCCAGCACCGGATCGCCGGCGCGGCCGGCGATGTCCAAGCCCTTGTTCTTGGCATCGTCGAAGCCGGCGATCAAGGCGCCCTGGGCGGGCCAGATCCACCCCAGGTCATCCTCGCCGCCCGCGGCGGGCGGATTGCCCGCCGGCTTGGCAGGAGGCGTCGCGCCGGCCACCACCGGTGGGGGCACCGGAGTGGTCGTCGCCGGCGGCACGGCGCCTGCGCCCGAACCCGCGACGGCAGGCGGCGGCACCAGGGGCGCGCCCGCGACGGGAGGCACCACGCGCAGCACCTGACCCACTTCGATGCGGTCGGGGTTGTCAAGGTTGTTCCAGCGGACGATGTCCCGCCAGCTGTGTCCGGTATCCAGCGCGATGCGCCGCACGGTGTCGCCCGGGCGAACGGCGTAGTAACCCGGCTTGCCCAGGTTCTCGATGCCGGGCAGCGGCTTGCCGCTGGCGTCCGTGGTCGGCAGTCCCGACGCCGCCGGGCTCGCGGCGCCCACCCCACTCACGGGCGCGCGATCTTCCACCGGGGCCGGTCCACGCGAAGAGGCGCAACCCGCCAGCACGACGCAGGCCGCCGCAGCGCCCATCCAAGCCAGCCTGTGCCAGCGACCAGAACCCTGCATATGTCTTTCCTTCATGCAATTCCCGATTTTAGAGGCACGAAGTTGACGGCCTCAAGAAACCGGCGCTCAACCCCCCTGTTCGTTTTGTCAATGATGACAAGTGCTTGGCCCGCATTTCCAGACTGTACTGGAGCAACGATGCGCCCGCCCGGTGCCAGTTGGTCCAGCCAGGCCGCCGGCAGGTCGGCCCCACCCGCGGCCGCAATGATGCCCGCGTAGGGTGCGCCCGCCGGGTAGCCCTGCATGCCATCGCCCAGCAGCAGATGCACGGTGGCCAGCCGCAGGGGCCGCAGGTTGGCCCGCGCCTTCTCATGCAGGCCGCGCAGCCGCTCGATGCTGTAGACCTCGCGGGCCACGTGGCTGAGCACAGCGGCCTGGTAGCCGCAGCCGGTGCCGATCTCCAGCACCCGGCCCAGCCGTGCCTGCGGCTGGTCGGCCAGCGCCGGGGCCGCCAGCAACAGTTCGACCATCCGCGCCACGACGCTCGGCTTGGAGATGGTCTGTCCCAGGCCGATGGGCAGGCTGGTGTCCTCGTAGGCCTGCGCGGCCAGGGCGCCATCGACGAAGGCATGCCGCGCCACCGCGCCCATGGCCTGCAGCACGCGCTCGTCGGCGATGCCCTGCGCGGCCAGCCGACGCACCATGCGCTGGCGGACCGCATCGGAGGCCATGGCCGGGGTGGCACTGAGTGGCGGCGGCGGAACCGCAGGCAGCTTGGCCCGCAGAGGTGTCGACGCCGCTGGCGCGGGCGCGCGGTCGAGGGTGACGGGAAAGGTGGGACGGGAACGTGGAGGCTGCGGCACCGGGACTCCTGCGTCGGTCCGGCTCAGTCGCTGGCGTCGAGCCGGCGCACGGCCTCGCGCCACTCGCCCAGGCTGGCGTGGTCGGTCAGATCGATCTGCAGCGGCGTGACCGCCACATGGCCAGCGGCGGTGGCGTGGAAATCGGTCCCTTCACCGCTGTCCTTGGCGCCGCCCGCGCCGGCGATCCAGTACATGGTCTCGCCGCGGGGGCTCTGCTGGGTGATCACCTTCTCGGCCGCATGGCGGCGGCCCAAACGGCAGACCTTGATCGGCTTGAGGGACTCGGCCGGCAGGTTGGGAATGTTGACGTTCAGCAGCCACGCCGGCTGCTCGTGCATGCGCTCGCGCTGGATGCGCTCCACCAGCCGCCGGGCAGCCTGGGCGGCTGCGTCGACGTGGGCCCAGCCCTTCTCGGTCTGCGAGAAGGCGATTGCCGGGATGCCGAACAGGTAGGCCTCCATGGCCGCGCCGACGGTGCCCGAATAGATGGTGTCGTCCCCCATGTTGGCGCCGTTGTTGATGCCGGAGACGACCAGGTCGGGCCGGTAGTCCAGCAGGCCCTTGAGCGCGATGTGCACGCAGTCGGCCGGCGTGCCGGTGACGTAGCGGAAGCCATTGTGCGCACGGTGCACGTACAACGGCGCCGCCAGGGTCAGGGCGTTGGACTTGGCACTGTTGTTGTGCTCGGGGGCGATGACCTCGACATCGGCCACCTCGCGCAGCGCGTCGTGCAGGGCCACGATGCCGGGGGCCTGGTAGCCATCGTCGTTGGAGATGAGGATCTTCATGGGCGGCGGGATTTTAGGAGGCGAAGCCCCACGGGCACGGGGTCGCCGCAGAGACAAGAACGCCGCGAGGCGGCCCCCTATCATGCCTGCGCCTCAATGAAGACGGAGACTGATTCCATGCACGCATGGCTTTGCGAAAACCCGGTCGGCGTCGACGCGCTGACCTGGAAGGAATTGCCCACGCCGCAGCCCGGTCCGGGCGAAGTGCTGGTGGAAATCAAGGCGGCCAGCCTGAACTTTCCCGATCTGCTGATCGTGCAGAACAAATACCAGATGAAGCCGAAGCTGCCCTTCGTGCCCGGCTCCGAATATGCGGGCATCGTGAAGGCCGTCGGCGAAGGAGTCACCCACCTGAAGGTCGGCCAGCCCATTGCCTGCCTTTCCGGAACGGGCGGCTTCGGTACGCACACGCTGGCGCCGGCAGCCATGTGCATGCCGCTGCCGCCGCAATTCGACATGGTGGACGCGGCCGCCTTCATCATGATCTATGCGACTTCCTGGCACGCACTGATGGATCGCGCCGCGCTCAAGGCGGGTGAAACCGTGCTGGTGCTCGGCGCCGCAGGCGGCGTCGGCACCTCCGCCATCCAGATCGCCAAGGCGGCGGGCGCGCGCGTCATTGCAGCGGCTTCCACCGACGAAAAATGCGCGCTGTGCAAAAGCATCGGTGCGGATGCGACCATCAATTACAGCCAGCATGCGCTGCCCCAGGGCTTCCGCGATGCCATCAAGGACGCCACCGATGGCAAGGGGCCCGACGTGATTTACGACCCGGTGGGCGGCGATTTCGCCGAACCGGCATTTCGCTCCATCGCCTGGCGCGGACGCTATCTGGTGGTGGGATTTGCTTCGGGGCCCATTCCTTCGCTGCCGCTGAATCTCACGCTGCTCAAGGGCGCATCGCTGGTCGGTGTGTTCTGGGGCGATTTCGCGCGGCGCGAGCCCAAGGCCAATGCCCGGATGATGGGAGAACTGGCCGGCTGGTACGCCCAGGGCAAGATCAAGCCGGTGATCGACCGCACGATGCCGATGAACGAGTTGAAGGCGGCCTACGCCCACATGGGCTCGCGTGGGGTCAAGGGAAAGCTGGTGATGGTGAACCCATAGATCGGCGCCCCGTCAACAAAAATCCCGCGCAGCGCGCGGGATTTTTGTTTGTTCACGCTGCAGCAAGTGCAGCGGTGTATTGCTTACTTGACTTCGAACTCGTCCAGCGATTTGCCAGCGGCCAGTGCCTCGGTCACCCAGCGGGGCTTGCGACCGCGGCCACCCGACCAGGTTTCGCCGGTGGGGCTGCGGTATTTGACGACCGCGGCCGCCTTGGCCGGAGCGGCCGAAACGCTGCGCTTGGCGCCCGTAGCGGCGCCGCGGCCATTCAGCTTGAGGTCAGCAGCGGTAATGCCGTATTCGGCGATCTTCTTGCGAAGTTCTTCGATCACGCCAGCGCGCTCGTGGCTACGCAGTTCCTCGGCCTGACGGCGCAATTCCGCGATTTCCTGGTCCCGCTGCTGGATCTGCGCGGTGATCTCTGCCAAAGTTGCCATTGCTCGAATCCTTTGTATTGAGAAAGCAGTTCGCGAATTCTAATTCAAGAATTGAACGCCACAAGCCACGGCGGGCGCGCACGAATTGAATACCCCCGGACTACAAGGGTATTCGCATCCCAATAACGGCGTCGGTGCCGGGCACCCGCCCGGGCCCTCTCAGCGGGCCAGCCCCAACAGGCGATCCAGCAGAACAGGCTGCGCCAGCAATTCGGCCGCAGCGCCACGATGGACCACCGAACCATGGTCCAGCACCGCCGCCCGGTCTGAAATCGCCAGAATGGCTTGCGGATGCTGTTCCACGATGATGGCCGTCAGGCCTTCGTCGCGGGTCAGCCGGCGAATGGCGCGCAGCAATTCCTCCACGATGATTGGCGCCAGGCCTTCCAGCGGCTCATCCAGCAGCACCAGCCGCGGATTGAGCACCAGGGCGCGGCCCACGGCCAGCATCTGCTGCTCGCCGCCCGACAGCTGCGTGCCCAGGTTGCCCTTGCGCTCCGCCAGGCGCGGGAACATCTCGTAGACGCGCGCCGGCGTCCAGCGGCCGGGGCGCGCCACCGCCGTGAGGTTCTCGTGCACGGTGAGCGACTTGAAGATGTTGCGCTCCTGCGGCACCCAGCCGACGCCCGCCGCCGCACGGCGGTAGGCCGGCAGCGTGTGCAGCGGCTGGCCGCCCAGCAGGATGCGTCCGCCATGCTGGCGCGTGGCGCCGGCCAGGGTGTTGATCAGCGTGGTCTTGCCCGTGCCGTTGCGGCCGAGCAGGGCTAGCGTCTCGCCTTCGCCCAGCGACAGCGAGACATCGTTGAGCACCACCGCCTCGCCGTAGCCGGCACTGAGGCCCTCGATCTGCAACAGCGCATTCGTCGGGCCGCTCATGCGTGCACCTCCGTCTGGCCCAGATAGACCTCGCGCACCCGCGGGTCGCCCGCGATCTCCTCGGGCGTGCCCTCGGTGAGCAGGGCGCCATTGACCAGCACGGTCATGCGTTTGGCAAAGCTGAAGACGAGATCCATGTCGTGTTCGATCAGCAGGACGGAGACATCGGCCGGCAGCGCGGCCACCGTCTGCAGCAGTTCCTCGCGCTCGCCGGCAGGCACGCCGGCCACCGGCTCGTCCAGCAGCAGCACACGCGGCTCGCAGGCCAGGGCGATGGCGATCTCCAGCAGGCGGCGCTTGCCGTAGGCCAGGTGACGCACTTCCGTGTGCGCCACATCGGCCAGGTGGAACTGGCTCAGCAGCTCACCGGCCCGCTCGGCCACCGCCGCATCGCGGCCCAGCGGCTGCCACCAGCGGGCGCCCTGCCCCCGGTGCTGCGCCACCACCAGGGCCAGCGTCTGCAGCGGCGTCATGCTGTCGAAGAGCTGATTGATCTGGAAGGTGCGCACCAATCCGCGCGTCACGCGCCGGTGCGGCGCCAGGCGGGTGATGTCCTCGCCCAGCAGCCGGATGCGCCCTTCGCTGGGCGTGAGCACGCCGGTGAGCTGGTTGATGAGCGTGGTCTTGCCGGCCCCATTGGGGCCGATGAGCGCATGGCGCGCGCCCTTGGCCAGGCGCATCGACACATGGTCGGTGGCGGTGATGCCGCCGAAGCGCATCACCAGCGACTCGGCCTCGAGCACGATCTCGGGAGTCTCGGGAGAGGTCGCCGTCATGCCGCACCTCCCTTCCGGAACCAGGTCCGCGGACGCAGCAGGCGCTCGCGCCCCACCAGCATCAGCAGCACCAGCAGCAGGCCGATCCAGAACATCCAGTACTGCGGCGTGACGCTGGAGAGCGTGTCCTGCAGCAGCTTGAAGACGATGGCGCCCGCCACCCCGCCATAGAGCCAGCCCACGCCGCCGATGACCAGCATCAGCAGCACGTCGGCCGAGCGGTCGAAGGCCAGCACATCGAGCGAGGCGAAGCCCGTGGTCTGTGCCAGCAGTGCGCCCGCAGCGCCAGCGACGGCAGCGGCGATGGTGTAGATCACCGACATGCGCGAGGTGACCGGAATGCCGATGGCCATGGCCCGCAGCCGGTTGTCGCGGATGGCCATCAGCGTGGCGCCGAAGGGCGAATGCACCAGCCGCCGCATGAGCAGGAAGAGCACCAGCGCCACCGCCAGCGAATACCAGGCCGCCACGCGGCCGTAGAGGTCGAAGTCGAACAGCCCGAGCACCGGGCCCATGACCACGCCCTGCAGGCCGTCGGCGCCCCCGGTCAGCCAGTCGAGCTTGTTGGCGAGTTCGAGCAGCAGCAGCGCCGTGCCGAGCGTCACCATCAAGCGCGTGAGGTCGCTGCCGCGCAGGATGGTCACGCTGGCCGCCAGGCCCAGCAGCCCGGCCAGCACGGTGGCGACCACCAGGCCCACGGTCGGGTCGGGCATGACCAGCTTGGCGAACAGCGCCGCGGCATAGGCGCCGAAGCCGAAGAAGGCCGCATGACCCAGCGAGACGATGCCGGTGTAGCCCAGCACCAGGTCCAGCGACATGGCGAACAGCGCCACGATCGCGATCTCGTTGACCATCAGCGCATGCTGCGGCAGCGCGAGCGGCGCGGCGAAGGCCAGCGCCCAGAGCAGGAATTCCCACCAGCGCCAGCGTGCCTGGCCGAGCAGCGGAGCGCGCCAGTCGGCGCCAGTGTTGAGCGGGCCGGCCATCACTTGCCTCCTTTACGCGTGAACAGGCCTTGCGGGCGCCACATCAGGATGAGGATCATCAGCAGGTATACCGTGAAGGCGCCCATCTTGGGAATGAAGTACTTGCCCGCCACGTCGGCGATGCCCAGCAGCAGCGCCGCCGCCAGCGGGCCGGTGATGGACGAGGTGCCGCCCACGGCCACCACGATCAGGAAATAGATCATGTACTTGAGGGGAAAGGTCGGGTCCATGCCGAGCACCTCGGCGCCCAGCGCGCCGCCCAGGCCCGCCAGCCCCGAGCCGACCGCGAAGGTGGCCAGGAAGACCTGGTTCACGTTGATGCCCAGGCCGGCGGCCACGGTGGGATCGTCCACCGCTGCACGCAGGCGGCTGCCGAAGCGCGTGCGCGTGAGCACCAGCTGCAGCACCACCGCCAGCACTGCGCACACCGCAATGATGAAGAGGCGGTAATGGCCCATGCCCAGCAGAAGGGCGCCATCGCCGACCTCCGTGCGTCCGCGCAGCCACTCGGGCAGTTGCAGGTTCTGCTGCGAGGAGCCGACGAAGTAGTCGAGGCCCGCAACAGCCATGAAGGCCAGGCCGATGGAGAACAGCACCTGGTCCAGGTGCGGCTTGCCATACATCGGCCGGTAGAGGGTGCGCTCCAGCAGCGCGCCGATCAGCGCCGTCAGCACGAAGGCCAGCGGCAGGCACAGCAGAAAGGGCAGTCCCAGCTTCTGCATCGCATAGACCGTGATGTAGCCGCCCGCCATGGCGAAGGCGCCGTGGGCAAGGTTGATGAAGTTCATCAACCCCAGCGTCACCGCCAGCCCCACGGCGAGCACGAATAGCAGCATGCCGTAGGCAATGCCGTCGAACAGGATAGTCAGCATGAGCGCCGCATCGAGAGAGGAATGAGAGGGCGAGGCTGGGTGTACGGGAGGCGCCAAGCCGGCCAAGCCACAAGGAACAACATGGCCGAACACACGCGCTCGGCCTGCGGGAAAGCGGTCAATAGAAAGCGCAATCGCCGCGCACCCTAGAGTTCAAAAGAACCCGGTACCCCGCAAGACACCGTGGAACCGGCTTTGCCGGGCCACCGGTGTCGCCCCCGGCAGGGGGTTGGCGGAGCGGCCCTCAGGGCCGCGCAGCCTGGGGGCGAGCCAAGTTACTTGGCCTTGCCCGGGTCCTTGACGGCCTTGATGACGTCGAACTCCACGTTGTAAAGCGCCCCGTCCTTCTTCTCGACCTTGCGCAGGTACACGTCCTGCACGATGTCGCGGGTCTGCGCATCGATCAGCACCTGGCCCCGCGGGCTTTCGAAGATCTGGCCCTTCATCTTGTCCAGCAGCGCCGGGCCGTCGCCCTTGCCGCCGGTGGCCTTCAGGGCTTCATAGATCACGCGCATGCCGTCATAGCCGCCCACGGCCATGAAGTTGGGACGCATGCCCTTGTTGGCCTTCTCGAAGGCCTCGACGAACTTCTTGTTCAGTGCCGACGGATGCGCCGCCGAGTAGTGGTGCGAGGTGACCACGCCCAGGGCGCCATCGCCCATGTCGGCCAGTTGATCGTCATCCGTCACGTCGCCGGTGGCGATCAGCTTGATGCCGGCCTTGTCCATGCCGCGTTCGAGGAACTGCTTCATCACCGCCGCGCCCGCGCCGGAGGGCACGAAGACGAACAGTGCATCGGGCTTGGCGTCCCGCACCTTCTGCAGGAAGGGCGCGAAGTCGGGGTTGCGCAGCGGCACGCGCAGCTTCTCGATCACCTTGCCGCCGTTGAGCTGGAAGCGTTCGGTGAAGAACTTCTCGGCGTCGTTGCCCGGGCCGTAGTCGCTGACCAGCGAGACCACGCTCTTGATGCCGTTCTTGGGTGCCCAGTCGCCCATGGCCACCGACACCTGCGGCAGCGTGAAGCTGGAGCGCACGATGAAGGGCGAGGCCTCGGTGATGCTCGACGTGGCGGCGGCCATGACGACCTGCGGCGTCTTGCTCTGCGTGGCGATGGGCGCCACGGCCAGGGCCAGTGGCGTGAGGCCGAAGCCGGCCAGCACGTTGACCTTCTCGTTGACCACCAGCTCCTGCGCCAGACGCTTGCTCACGTCGGGCAGGCCGGTGTCGTCCTTGACGATCAGCTCGATCTTGCGGCCCGCCACGGTGTCGCCGTTCTGCGCCATGTACAGCCGGGCCGCGGCCTCGACCTGGCGGCCGGTGGAGGCCTGCTGGCCGGTCATCGGCAGGATGAGACCGATCTTGAAGGGCGTGCCCTGCGCCCAGGCGGGGGCGCTGGCCAGGGCCGCGGCCGCGAGCGTGGCCTGAACGAACAATCGCTTTTGCATGAAGAAGTCTCCGTGGGTCAGAAAGAAGTAGAAGAAGAGAGATCGGCGACCGCAGGCTCCGTCAGTGGGAACGGGCTGGAGCGGGCAAGGCGCCGAACGCGCCGGCGATTGTGGACCGTGCCGTGAGGGACCGCATGGGAACAGACACCGAGACGGTACCTTTCATGGCTGGCGTCCTTCCCGGCCGCTCAGACCGAACGCGGCGCATCGGGGCGGATCAGGCCCACGCCCGGCAGGCGCTGGCCCTCGCGGTCGCGCATCGCCGCGCGCAGGTTGCGCTGCGCGATGCGCGCATGCTCGCGTACCAGCGCCTCGGCGCGTGCGCCTTCGCGGTGGCGGATGGCTTCGAGGATGGCACGGTGGTGGTCCTGCGCCACGATGAACATGTCGCGCGCCTGCGGCGAATTGGCCTGCACCACCACGAAGCCCGAGGGCGAGGCGAAGGGCATCTGCACCGCGCGCTCCAGTTCGCGCTGCAGCACGCTGCTGTCGGCCATCTGGCCCAGCAGGCGGTGGAAGCGCTGGTTGGCCTCCACGTAGCGCAGGAAGTCGGCATCGTCCAGCCGCGGGCGGGCCAGCACGGCGTCGATGTCGGCCAGGCTCTCGTCGGCCTGGGCCAGCAACGCCGACGCCGCGCCGCGTTCGGCCGCCAGGCGGGCCATCAGGCCTTCGAGCGTGCCGCGCAGCTCGATGGCGTCGGACACCTCGCGCTCGGAAAAGGAACGGACCGCGAAGCCGCCGTGCGGCAGGGCCTGCAGCAGGCCCTCCTGCTCCAGCCGGACCAGCGCGGTGCGGATCGGCGTGCGGGAGATGCCCAGCTTCTCGACGATGGCCACTTCGCCCACGCGCTCGCCGGGCGGCAACTCGCCGGCGAGGATCATTTCGCGCAGCCGCAGCTGGGCGCGCACCGCCTGGGAGGCGCCTGCGTCAGCGGCGTGGGAGAGTGCGGCTTCTGGCATGAGGCGGGAGTCTAGCTGTATACATTGCGACAAAGATCAAAACACTTATTCGTGGTTTTCCCTAGGTTTCACGCCATTTGAGCGACATCTCTGTATACATCGCTAAAGTCGCTTTCCATAATCGCGCCATTCCCAAGCCGATTCCCGAGGACCCCCGATGTATCCCAAGAACGCCTGGTACGTGGCCTGTACCCCCGATGAGATCGCCCACAAGCCGCTCGGCCGCACCATCTGCGGCGAGCGCATCGTCTTCTACCGCGGCGAGGGTGGCCGCGTCGTTGCGCTGGAAGACTTCTGCCCCCACCGCGGCGCCCCGCTGTCGCTGGGCCAGGTGTGCGAAGGCAAGCTGGTCTGCGGCTACCACGGCCTGGTGATGGGCGAGGAAGGCAAGACCGTCTCCATGCCCGGCCAGCGCGTCGGTGGCTTCCCGTGCATCAAGCCCTTCGCGGTCGAGGAACGCTACGGCTTCATCTGGGTGTGGCCCGGCGACCAGGCCCAGGCCGACACCGCCAAGATCCACCACCTGGAATGGGCGCAGAACCCCGATTGGGCCTATGGCGGCGGCCTGTACCACATTCAGGCCGACTACCGGCTCATGATCGACAACCTGATGGACCTGACGCACGAGACCTACGTGCACAGCACCAGCATCGGCCAGAAGGAGATCGACGAGACGCCGGTCACCACCAAGACCGAAGGCGAGCAGGTGGTCACCAGCCGCTTCATGGACAACGTGATGGCGCCGCCCTTCTGGCAGGCCAACCTGCGCGGCAACGGCCTGCCGGACGACCAGCCGGTGGACCGCTGGCAGGTCTGCCGCTTCACCCCGCCCAGCCACGTCATGATCGAAGTGGGCGTGGCCCTGGCCGGCCATGGCGGCTACCACGCGCCGGCCGACAAGAAGGTCTACAGCATCGTGGTGGACTTCATCACGCCCGAGACCGAGACCTCGCACTGGTACTTCTGGGGCATGGCGCGCAACTTCAACGTCAAGGACGAGGCGCTCACCGCCCAGATCCGCGAGAACCAGGGCATGGTCTTCGCCGAGGACACCGAGATGCTCGAAGCGCAGCAACGCTCGCTGCTGGCCCACCCGGCGCGCCGGTTGCTGATGCTCAACATCGACGCCGGCGGTGTGCAGTCGCGCCGCATCATCGACCGCCTGCTGGCGGCCGAGCGCGCTCCGGCGGGCGAGGCGGTGGCGGCATGACGTCGTTGCAGGTGCGCGTGCAGCGCAAGTCGCAGGAGGCCGAGGGCATCGTCGCGCTCGAACTGGTCAGCGCCGACGGGCGCCCGCTGCCGGGCTTCGGCGCCGGCTCGCACATCGACGTGCACCTGCCCAATGGGCTGGTGCGCCAGTACTCGCTGTGCAACAGCGCGGCCGAGCGCCATCGCTACCGCATCGCCGTGCTGCGCGAGCCCACCTCGCGCGGCGGCTCGGCGGCCGTGCACGACCTGGTCAAGGAAGGCGACGTGCTCACCATCAGCGCGCCGCGCAACCACTTCGCGCTGCACGACGCACCGCGCAGCCTGCTGCTGGCCGGCGGCATCGGCGTCACGCCCATCCTGTGCATGGCACAGCGGCTGGCCACCTGGGGCGCCGACTTCGAGATGCACTACTGCACCCGCTCGCCCGCCCGCACCGCCTTTCGCGAGGAGATCGCCGCCAGCGGCTTCGCCGACAAGGTGCACCTGCACCACGACGATGGTGCGGAAGCGCAGAAGCTGCGCGTGGCCGAGCTGCTGAAGACGCCCGAGCCCGGCACCCAGATCTACGTCTGCGGCCCCGGCGGCTTCATCGACCATGTGGTGAACACCGCCAAGGCCAACGGCTGGCCGGCGCAGCAGATCCACCTGGAGTACTTCGCCGCCGCCGCGCAGGACACCAGCGGCGACCAGCCCTTCGAGGTCAAGCTCACCAGCAGCGGCCAGACCTACCGCATCCCCAAGGACCAGACCATCGTGCAGGCCCTGCGCGCCGAGGGCGTGGAGATCATGGTCTCGTGCGAACAGGGCGTGTGCGGCACCTGCATCACGCGCGTGCTCGAAGGCGTGCCCGACCACCGCGACTGCTACCTTACGGACGACGAGCGGGCGGCCAACGACCAGTTCACGCCGTGTTGCTCGCGGTCGAAGACGCCTTTGCTGGTGCTGGATCTTTGAAGCACGCCCCAAGCCGCTTCGTGGCCCTTTGATCCAGCAGAGTCAGCGGCTACGATCCCCACGCCGCCCCCCGCAGGGCGGCGTTCTTTTTTCCCTCTCAGGAGACACCATGCAACTGCCCGCCCGCTACGACCATGTCGGCAGCTTCCTGCGCCCGCAATACCTGCTCGAGGCCCGCGACAAGAAGGCCAAAGGCGAGATCGGCGCCGAGGCGCTGCGCGAGGTCGAGGACAAGGCCATCGCCGAGATCGTCAAGTTCCAGCAGGACGTCGGCCTCAAGAGCATCACCGACGGCGAGTTCCGCCGCACGTACTTCCACATCGACTTCCTGGAGCAGCTGGGCGGCGTCAAGACCGACATCCCGGTCACCGTCAAGAAGGCCGACGGCACCGAGGAGCTGGCCCCACCGGTGATCCGCGTCGTCGACAAGGTGCGCCATGCCAAGGACATCCAGCGCGCCGACTTCGAATACCTCAAGGGCCAGGTGGCCGCCGGCTGCACGCCCAAGGTGACCATTCCGTCGCCCACCATGCTGCACTTCCGCGGCGGTCGTGCCGGCATCAGCAAGACGGCCTACCCCGAGCTGGACCCGGCCTTCTACGACGACGTGGCCAAGGCCTATGGCGACGAGTTGCGCAGCCTCTACGACGCCGGCTGCCGCTACGTGCAGATGGACGACACCAACCTCGCCTACCTGTGCGACGAGAAGATGCGCGAGGCCGCCCGTCAGCGCGGCGACGACCCCAACGAGCTGCCCCACCGCTACGCCGGCTTCATCAACAAGGTGGTCGCCCACAAACCCGAAGGCATGCTGCTGGCCATGCACCTGTGCCGCGGCAACTTCAAGAGCACCCATGCCGCCGCCGGCAACTACGAGCCCGTGGCCGAAGCCCTGCTGGCCGAGATGAACCTGGACGCCTTCTTCCTGGAGTACGACGACGACCGCTCCGGCGATTTCCGTCCGCTGCGCTTCCTGCCCAAGGGCAAGACGGTGGTGTTGGGCCTGGTGACCACCAAGTTCGGTGAGATGGAAAGCAAGGACGACCTCAAGCGCCGCATCGACGAGGCCGCGCAGTACGCGCCGCTGGAGCAGTTGGCCCTGTCGCCGCAGTGCGGCTTCTCGTCCACCGTGCACGGCAACAACATCGCCGTCGAAGCGCAGCGGCAGAAGCTGCGCCTCGTGATCGAGACCGCCCAGGAGGTCTGGGGAAGCTGAGTCCGAGGCGGGCCGGGTATGCGAAGCTCGGCCCATGCTCCACTCCTTCGCACCCTGGCTGCCCAGCATCTCCGAGCACTTCCTGGCCGTCGCGCTGGCCTTGCTCGTCTATGTGCTGACCACCCGGGGCCGACGGGAGCAACGGGCGCCTACCGCCGCCATCGCCTGGGTGCTGGGCATGCTGCTCATGCCCTACCTGGCACTGCCGGCCTACCTGATGTTCGGCCAGCGCAAGCTGCGGCCCACCGTGCCGCCGCGGCCGGCGCGGGCCGCCCTGCCCGGTCACTGGGCCGCCGAACTGCTCGACAGCTTCGGTCTGGCGCCGCCCAGCCGCTGCGCCCTGCACTTCCACGGTGACGGGGAGGCCGCGCGGGAGGCGCTGTGGACCGTGATCGATGCCGCCGAGCGGCGGCTGGACGTGTGCACCTTCATCATCGGCAGCGACCCCCTGGGGCAGGCGGTGGTCGAGCGGCTCACCGCCCGCGCCCGGGCCGGCGTGCAGGTGCGTGTGCTGCTGGACGGCTTCGGCGCACTGCAGCTGCCGCGCCGCTACTTCGACGCGCTTCGTGCCGCGGGCGGTGAAGTCCGCGTGTTCCGGCCGCTGCTGCGCCTGCGGGCCGGCGGGCCGCGCAACCTGCGCAACCACCGCAAGCTCACCATCGCCGACGACCGCTGGCTGTGGAGCGGCGGACGCAACCTGGCGGGCGAGTACTTCACCGGCAAGGACGATGGCGAGCGACCCTGGGTCGACCTCTCCTTCGACGTGCAGGGCGATGCGGCGGCGGCCGCCGCGCGGCAGTTCGCCCAGGACTGGGCCTCGGTCGACGACGAAATCCCGCGCACCGTGCCGCCCATCGAGGACGTGACCGAGGGCCGACTGGTGCAGTTCCTGCCCAGCGGGCCCGACCAGGCCGAGGACACAGCCCAGTCACTGCTGATCGGCGCCTGCTTCCGCGCCGAGCACCGCATCCTGGCGGTCTCGCCCTACTTCGTTCCGGGCGACGGCCTGCGCGACGCCTTGCGCCTGGCGGCGCGACGCGGTGTGCAGGTGACCCTGGCCATCCCGCAACGGTCCAACCACCGAATGGCCGACTTCGTGCGCAGCCGCGCCATGCGCGACTTGGCGCGGGCCGGCGTGCAGTTCCGCATGCTGCCCTTCATGGCCCACGCCAAGGCGGTGGTGGTGGACGACGACCTGGCCTTGTGCGGCTCGATCAACCTCGACTTGCGCAGCCTGCTGCTCAACCACGAGGCGGCGACGGTGTTCTACGACCCGCAGGATGTGGCGTGGCTGTCGGACTGGGTGGAGGCGCTGGCCGCGGCCGGGCAGCCTTACCGACCGCGCAGGCCGGGCCTCGCACGCGACGTGGCCGAAGGTCTGCTGCTGACCATCGCTTTCCAGCTCTGAAGATTCAGCGCCGCTTGTCGATCCTGCGCACGGCCTCGCGGTCGATCCGCGCATTCACGTAGCTCGCATTACCCAGCCCCGTGCCGATGGTCAGCACGGCCCAGCGCTTGACGTCGCGCATGAAGGGCAGCTCCGACAGGCCCTGCACCACCGCGTCGTTGTGCATCAGCACCTGCGTGGGCTGGTGGCGGATCAGCGGCAACCGCTCGCGCAGCTTGGTCGGCAGGTGGAAGGTGTCGGCCGCCCAGTCGCCCGGCAGGTTCTGCGCGCCGCGCGCAATCGTGCCGTCCTCGCGGATCAGGCCGGGGCAGGCGATGCCGATGAAAGGTGCCAGCCTGATCTTCTTTTGGTGCGCGAACGCGATGGCTTCTTCCAGCATCAGGGCCAGTTGCTCGACCAACGCGGCGCGGCTGGGCTTGTCGTCCGCATGCCGCCACTTCTCGCGCCACACCACGTCGGCGCGTGAGAGGTCCTCGGCCTTGTCGCGGCGGAAGCGCACCACGCCGCAGCGGACGTTGGTGCCGCCGATGTCGAGGGCCAGCAATGCGTCGTCATGCTCGACGAAATGGGCCGGGGCCAGATGCACCCAGCCGATCAAGCCGCCGTCGTCCACTTCGTGGCGCAGGCGGGCCAGCTGCACCGGCAGCTCCTGCACATGGCACAGGGCCGCGGCCTCCAGGATCGCGCGCTCGCCAGCGTCGCTTTCGGGAAATCCGCCGCCCACCACGATGCGCTGCACGCCCTTCCACGACTTCTGCCGCATGAAGCGCTGGATCACCTGCGTGAGGCCGATGGCGAATTCCTCGATCGCGCCATTGACCACGTCCGCGCCCACGTTGGGCGAATCGGCCAGGGCCTTGTCGATGCGCTTCTTGCTCAGCTTGCGCGAGGGCAGCTTGCCGAAGGGATCGGCCTCACCGCGCTCGCGACAGCGGCGGCGCCAGTCGTCGAGCAGGTCGCGGAACGCACCCTGACTGGCGCGGTCTCCGATGAAGCCCTCGTCGTCCTTGACCTCCAGGTTGTAGCCCGCGATGCGCACCGAGGCCAGGTCCAGCATGCCGTGGTGGGCGCCGACCACGCTGGGCGGGTGATGCGGGCGGCTGCGGGTGGACGAGGGAGCGTCGCGGTCGGCGGTCTTTTTGGGCATCGGTGTGGGGGCAGTGGATGGGTCGATGCTGACGGCCAAAGGCCGGTGCGAGGGGGCGGCGGCGGCGGCAACGCGCATCGGCGGGAGGCGGCGATGGGCGTAGGAAGGCAGCCTGTGGCTGGGCGATGGGGGTGCTTGGGGCCCCTCTCCCCGCCCTCACGCGCGAGGGGAGAGGGAGCAAAGCCTCGCGCCAACGGCAACCTCAACCTCAACCTCAACCTCAGCCTCAGCCTCAGTTGAAGCCGGAGCGAGCCCAGCTGGGCGTCGCAGGCGCGCCGGCTACAGCGCGCTCGCGGCGCGCTCCAGCTGCGCCAGCCGCCGCGCCATGCGCTCGGCGAAGTCGCGGCACACGCCGGGCACACTGCGCTGCGAGGGCAGCAGCACGCCCACCTGCAGGGCATTCACGGCCGGCAGCGCGAAGGGCCGCCACACCAGCTCGCCCCGCGCCAGCTCCTGCATGAAGGCGATCTTCGAAAAGCAGGAGACACCGCGCCCCGCGCGGATCAGTCGCTTGAGCAGCGGGGTCGAGTTGCAGGTGGCCGCGGGCGTCATCGCCTCCCAGAAGGCGGCGAACTCCGGCGACAGCGCCGCGTCGATGACCGGCTGCGTGCCCGAACGCAGGAAGGGATAGCGGGCGCACTCGGCCAGCGGCACCTCGGCCAGGGCGGCCATGGGATGGCCGGGCGGCATCACCACGCCCAGCGGCAGCCGGGCCCGGGCGACCACATCGACGCCAGCCGGCAGGCGGTGCAGGAAGCACAGGCCGAGGTCGGCCTCGCCCGTCAGCACCATGGGCGGCACCGCCATGGGCTGGACCGCGGCCAGGCTGTACCTCGCCGCGGGAAAGACCTGGAGAAACTCCTCCAGCGTGGACGGCAGCAGTTCCTCGAAGAAGGAATCCATGGCCGCGACCTTGACCTCGCCGCTGCGCTCGCCGCGCAGGGCATCGATCTCGGTGCGCACCAGCTGGTACTGCTGCAGCGTCTCCTGCGCATGGCGCAGCAGGCGCTCGCCCGCCGGATTCAGGCGCAGGCCGGCGGGCAGGCGGTCGAAGAGTTCGCAGCCCAACTCCTCTTCCAGCTTGAGGATCTGGCGGTTGACCGCGCTGGCCGCGACGAAGAGCTGCTCGGAAGCCTTGCGCACCGAGCCGCAGCGGGCCACTTCGACGAAGTACTTGAGGACGCTGGCATGCATGCCGGCACTGTAGCGGCGGCCCCGTGCCGGCCCCACCTCAAGGCGCCATCGGCGGCACGCCGGCGCGCCACTGCGGCCAGTTGGCGACGATGTGGTCCACCACCCGCGCGCCCACGCGCTCGATGTTCAGCACCGTCTCGGCAAAGCCGCCGGCCGTCTCGCCCGGCGCCGGGTCCAGATGGGCCAGCGTGGTCTCGCGCGGGTTGCCCTGGTCGAAGTTGACGGCGCCGCGCAGGCTCATCACGCGGCTGGTGCCGTGGGTGCGGTTGATGACCAGCGTGATCGCAGCCGCCTCCATCTCGGTGATGACGTAGTCGTCGGCGCCGTAGAGCTTGGCGATGTACTGCGCCTCCTTCGACAGGCCGGGGCCGTGGAAGAAGGTGTCGCCGGTCATGTGCGTGCCGGTGCCCACGAAGGGCGCGCGGCGGGCGGCCGCGTCGGGATAGCGCAGGCGGTAGGCGCGGGCCTTGTCGTCGTCGGCCAGCGGCGTGTCGGCCGACAGCTTCATGGCCCAGCCGACCAGGGCCGGGTTGAGCTGGAAGCGGCGGTAGTTCTCGTAGCCCTTGCGCGGCATGAAGGTGGGCGCGCCGGCCGTGTTCTCTTCCGGCGCCCAGCGGTGGCCCAGGTCGTAGTCGACGAGCCAGGTGGCCCAGCTCACCATGCCGATGGTGCCGCGCGAGGGCGGCGTGCCGGCCACGCCCGAGAGGATGTAATACGACTCGGAAAAATCGAAGCGCGGGTCGAGCAGGACGGCCTGCATCGACGAGGACGAATTGACCTTGCCCATGCCTAGCACCGCGCCGCAGACGCCATCGGCATTGCAGTACACGGGGCTCAGCGCGCCCTTCACGGCGACGGGCGCGCTGTTGCGCCAGTAGCGCTCGTACCAGTGCTGGAACTCCCCGGCGCGGTCGCCGGTGTTCTGGCCGATCTCGAACATGGCGGCCACGAAGACCTTGACGCGCACAGGCGCCGCAGCGGTGGGCGCGGGTGCGGCCATGGGCGCCGTCGACGCCGCCGTCGGTGCGGCCGTCTGGGTGGAGGCGCAGCCCGCGGCCAGCGCGGCCGCCAGGGCCAGGCCGGCCATGCGCAGCCAGGAGAGGGGGGAAGAGGACATCGGCAAAGGTCTTTCGAAGGGGTGGTGTGGTCGAGGGCCGGAGGCTGTTCGGCCCAGGCGCCCGCGGGTGCGGATGCTAGGCAGCCTGCCCGATGCCGGGAAGCACCGAATTTCGCGCGGGGCGTGCGAAGGCTTCGAACACCTGCAAGACCACCGCGTGCACTGACGGCCGTCAGCGCTGGCGCGCCCGTTCCCGCTCCGCCCATTGCTGCCCGATGCGCCGCGCGTGCCGCTCCATGGCCTGCACCAGCTTCGGCACCCGCTCGTCCGGCAGCCGTTCGCGGATGGCGGTCACGGCCAGGCCGGCGAGCATCTCGCCGTCCGGATGCCGCACCGGCACAGCCAGCGCGCGGGTGCCCGGCACCACGCCCACGGGCGCATAGGCATGGCCGCGGCGCTGCAGCAGCCGCAGGCGCTGCCGCAGTTCCTCAGGCGCGATGCGCAGCGCCCGCAGCCGCCGCAGGTTGCGTTCGATGATGGCGGCCCGCTCATCCTCCGGCAGGCCGCCCAGCAGCACCAGGCCGCTCACGCCCACGCCCAGCGGCCGGCGCGCCCCCACCTCGATGGAGAGCACCTTGATCACATAGCTGCCCGGATGCCGCGCCAGGCAGACCGAGTCGTCGCCGTTGCGGATGGTGAGGAAGCAGGTCTCGCCTTCGGACTCGGCCAGCGCCTGCAGGTGCGGCGCCGCCACCGCGCGCAAGGGAAAGCCGGCCGAGCGCGCGAGGCCCATCAGCGAGACCTCGCCACCGATCAGATAGCGGCGCGTGGCAGCGTCCTGCTCCACGGCGCCCTCCTCCACCAGCACCTGCAGCAGCCGGTGCACCGTCGCGCGGTTCAGGCCGGTGGCCTGGGCCACGTCGAGCAGGCGCACGCCATGCTCCTGCCCGGCCGCCACGATGCGCAGCACGGCCAGGGCGCGGCGCACGGACTGTGCGCCGGTGGTCGGTGCGGTGGCGGCTTCGCTGCCGGTCATGCGCGACGCGCGGGAATCAGAGGACCGACTTCTCGGTCTGCTGCATGCGCCGCAGCGTGACGATGCGGCCCAGCGTGGCGTAGTTGGGCCCGCCGATGCGGCACACAGGATCGAGGGCCATCGTCTCGACCTTGCCGTCGTTCATCAGGCCGTCGCGCAGGTGAAAGCGCGTGACTTCGCCGACGATGAATTCCGCGCCCGTCTCGCCGAAGGGGATGACCTGCGACAGCCGGCATTCCATGGCCACCGGTGCATCGCGCAGGCGCGGCACCGCCACCGTCTCGCCGGGCAGCGTGGCCAGGCCCAGCAGCTCGGCCTCGCTCACGTCCTCGGGGTGCTCCTCGCTGCTCTCGTGGATGGCGTTGAGCTGCGAGGCATCGCCGATGTGCACCACGTATTCGCCGCGGCTGTGGATGTGGGCGGCCGTGTCCTTGCGCCGCCCGGCCTTGCGGCCGACGTTCACGCCCAGCAGCGGCGGCTTGTTCGACACGAAGGTGAAGCAGGAGAAGGGCGCAAGGTTGACCACGCCGGTGGGCGAGAGCGTGCTGATCCACGCGATGGGCCGCGGCACCACCAGGCCGCTGAGCAGGCGGTAGGTGGCTTCGGGCGTGAGGGTGTGGGGGTCGATCTGCATGGTCCGCATTGTGGACGCGGCCCTCGAAGTCCGCGAAGCCGGAAAGTCCACATCATGGACTTATCTGCGAAGTTCGCATTGCGGCCCCGTGCCTTCGCTTCCTACAGTGGGGCCACCAGCGAACGCTGCCCGAGCAGCCCAACGGAGACAAGACTCATGCATCGATCCAAGGCCCTGTGCCTGGCCGCGGCCACTGCCGCCGGCGCCGTCCTTTCCCTCGCCCCCATCGCAGCCCAGGCCCAAGCCGCGGGCAACTGGCCCGACAAGCCGGTGCGCCTGGTGCTGCCCTATCCGCCGGGCGGCAATGTGGACGGGGCCGCGCGCATCATCAGCGACCAGCTGCAGGCCCAGTTCAAGCAACCCTTCCTGGTGGACAACAAGCCCGGCGCGGGCGGGCTGATCGCCGGCGAGTTCGTCGCCAAGGCGGCGCCCGACGGCTACACCTTCTTCATGACGGCCAACGGGCCGCTGCTGTTCTCGCCCACCATCTTCAAGCGCGACGCCTACGACTGGCGGCGCGACTTCGTGCCGGTGAGTTCGGTCTCGTTCACGCCGCTGGTGCTGCAGGTGAATCCGTCGACGCCCTACAAGACCATCGGCGAGCTGATCGAGGCCGGCAAGAAGCCCGGCAACAAGCTCACCATGGCCTCGCCCGGCGCCGGCACGCAGAACCACCTGGTGAGCGAATACCTGCAGCGCGACAGCGGCGCCCACTGGGTCACCGTGCACTACAAGGGCAACGCTCCTGCCACCACCGACCTTCTGGGCGGGCAGGTGGACTTCAACTTCGACCAGATCTCCGTGGCGCAGCCCTTCATCCAGCAGGGCCGCACGCGGCCGCTGGCCGTGACCTCGCCGCAGCGCCTGCCGCAGCTGCCCGATGTGCCCACGCTGCAGGAGTCCGGTTTCAAGGACTTCAGCACCGAGACCTTCACCGGCCTGATGGCGCCCAAGGGCACGCCCGAGGCCATCGTGCAGAAGCTCTCACAGGCGCTGCAGAAGATCCTGGCCGACAAGGCCGTGCAGGAGCGCTTCAACGTGCTGGGCTCGCAGGCCCGCGCCATGACGCCCACCGAATTCACCCAGTTCCTCGACAAGGAAGACAAGCGATGGATCCCCATCATCAAGCAGGCCAACATCACGGCCCAGTGAGCCTCGGGCGCGCCGCGCCCGCCGGCCGCACCGCCATCTACGTGGGCGGCTTCGGCCACAAGAACCCGATTCCCGCCGCCTGCCGCATCGGCCCACTGGTCGAAAGCGGCAGCGTGCTCGGCACCGACCCGGCCACCGGCCAGATCGCCGAGGGCATCGAGGCCCAGTGCCGCCACATGCTGGACAACCTGCGCCGCATCGTCGAAGCCGCAGGCGGCAGCACGGCCGACGTGGTCAAGGTCACCGTCTGGATGAAGGACCGCAGCCAGCGCCCCGCCCTCAACGTGCCCTGGCTGGAGATGTTCCCCGACGCCGCCACACGCCCCGCGCGCCACGCCATCCACGCACCCGAGCTCGACATGGGCAAGCTCATCGAGTGCGTGTTCACCGCCTACATCGCCTGATTCGCCTGACCGCTGCCATGCCAGACTACCTGCCCTTCGACCCCCATCCGCGCGCGCCGGCCCGGCCACTGCCGGCGCTGGCCTGCGACAGCCAGTTCCATGTCTTTGGCCCGCCCGATCGCTACCCCGTGCGCCCCGGCGCCGCCTACGAGATGCCCACCGCCACCTGGCAGGTGGCGCAGCGTCTGCATGCCACGCTGGGCATCCAGCGCGGCGTCATCGTGCAGGCCACCACTTACGGCGCCGACCACCAGGTGGTGCTCGATGCGCTGACCGGCCTCAACGGCGACGGCCCGCGCCGCTACCTGGGCTGTGCCAATGCCGCCGTGCTGATCGAGCGCGACGACGCCTATCTGCAACAGTTGCATGCCGCCGGTGTGCGCGGCGCCCGCTTCACCCGCGGCGGCCTGGGCATCAGCTTCGGCCCGGCCGAGATGGACCGTGCGCTCGGCCGTGTGCGCGAGCTGGGCTGGTACGTGAAGGTGCAGCCAGAGCCCAAGGGCGTGGCGGAGCAGATGAAGGCCTTTGCCCACCTGGAGGTGCCGGTGCTGGTGGACCACATGGGCCGCGCCGACCCCGCCGCCGGCGAGGCCGATGCCAGCCTGCGCTGCCTGCTGGACCTGTTCGAGCGAGGAAACTTCTGGGTGATGCTGTCCCTCTCGGAGAAGCTCTCGCACAGCGGCGAGCCGTGGGACGACGTGGTACCGCTGGCGCGCCGCCTGATCGACGCCGCGCCGGACCGCTGCGTCTGGGGCAGCGACTGGCCGCATCCCATCTCGCTCAAGCAGCCACCCAACGAGGGCGCGCTGCTCGACCTGCTGACGCGCTTCGCGCCCGACGAGGCGATGTTGCGCCGCATCCTGGTGGACAACCCCGCTGCCTTTTTCGGCTTCGACGCCCACGCGGAGGTGGCCGCATGAAGCTGCTGAGCTACACCCACAAGGGTCGTGAGAGCTGGGGCGCGCTCGACGCGTCCGGCCAGGGCGTGATCGACCTGGGCCGCCGGCTGCCCGCCATCGCCGGCGTGCGTGAACTGCTGGCAGCAGGCGGGCCTGCCATGGCGCAGGCGCACGAGGCCTGGACCGGCGCCAGCGCCGACCATGCGCTGGCCGATGTGCAGCTCGACCTGCCCGTGCGCGAACCACGGCGCATCTTCTGCATCGGCGTCAACTACGCGCACCGCAACGCCGAGTACAAGGACGGCAGCGACCTGCCGCGTTATCCGAGCATCTTCATGCGCGTGCCCGACTCTTTCAGCGCCCACGGCGCGCCGTTGCTGCAGCCGGCCGAATCGCAGCAGCTGGACTACGAAGGCGAGATCGGCATCGTCATCGGCCAGGGCGGCCGGCGCATCCCGCGCGAATCGGCGCTGGCGCACATCGGCGGGCTCACCTGCATCAACGAAGGCACCATCCGCGACTGGGTGCACCATGCCAAGTTCAACGTCACGCAGGGCAAGAACTGGTTCCGCTCCGGCGCCATCGGTCCCTGGCTGGTCACGGCCGACGAATACCCCGACGGTTTCGGCAAGCTCCGCGTGCAGACCCGCGTGAACGGCGAGACGCGGCAGGAGGACACGACCGAGCACCTGATGTTCGACTTCGCCTACCTGGTGCATTACCTGTCGACCTTCACGCCGCTGCTGCCCGGCGACGTGATCGCCACCGGCACGCCCATCGGCGCCGGCATCCGCTTCGACCCGCCGCGCTTCCTGCAGCCGGGCGACGTGGTGGAAGTCGAAGTGAGCGGCGTCGGCACTCTGCGCAACGTGGTGGAGGCCGAACCGCGATGAGCACCACCCTCAGCCCCGAAGCCTGCCGCGAGGCCGCCGCCCGGCTCGACGAGGCCGAGCGCAGCCGCGTGCCCTGCGGCCAGCTGTCGCTGGCCCATCCGGGCATGACCACGGACGATGCCTATGCCATCCAGGCCGCCTGGATGACGCTCAAGCAGCAGGCCGGTCGCACCATCAAGGGCCACAAGATCGGCCTGACCTCCAAGGCCATGCAGCGCGCCGTGCGCATCGACGAGCCCGACTTCGGCGTGCTGCTGGACGACATGTTCTACCGCGACGGCGCCACCATTCCCGTCGGGCGGTTTCTGCAGCTCAAGGTCGAGGCGGAGCTGGCCTTCGTGCTGGCCAAGCCGCTGGCCGGCCCCGACTGCACGCTCTTCGACGTGCTCGATGCCACCGCCTACGTGGTGCCGGCACTGGAGATCCTGGACGCGCGCATCCAGCGCGTTGACCCGGCCACCGGCCGCACCCGCACCGTGCTGGACACCATCGCCGACAACGCGGCCAATGCCGCCATCGTGCTGGGCGGGCGGCCCTTCAAGCCCGATCAGCTCAACGTGGACATGCGCCGCATCGGCGCCATCGTCAGCCGCAACGGCGAGGTGGAAGAAACCGGCCTGGCCGCTGGCGTGCTCAACCATCCGGGCCACGGCATCGCCTGGCTGGCCAACCGCCTGCATCGCCACGGCGTGACGCTGGCCGCGGGCGAGGTGGTGCTGGCTGGCTCCTTCATCCGGCCCATCGATGTGGCGCAGGGCGACACCATCGTGGCCGACTACGGCGACTTCGGCAGCGTGGCCTGCCACTTCAGCTGAGGACGGCCATGGCCTTGCTCCCGAACCCTTTCAAGAAGGCCCTGGCCGAAGGCCGGCCGCAGATCGGCGTCTGGTCCACCCTGCCCTCGCCCTACGTGAGCGAACTGGTGGCCGGCGCCGGCTTCGACTGGATGCTGCTGGACACCGAGCACACGCCCAGCGACGTGCCGCTGATGCTGCAGCAGTTGCAGGCGGTGGCCGCCGCCCAGCCTGCCGCCGGCTGCATGCCCTGCGCCCCGGTGGTGCGCCCCGCGTGGAACGACCCCGTGCTCATCAAGCGCTACCTGGACGTGGGCGCGCAGAGCCTGCTGCTGCCCTTCGTGCAGAACGCCGACGAGGCCCGCGCCGCCGTGGCCGCCACCCGCTATGCGCCTGCCGGCCTGCGCGGCATGGGCGGCTCCATGCGCGCGAGCAACTTCGGCCGCACCGCGGACTACGTGGCCCGCGCGCATGAGGAGCTGTGCGTGCTGGTACAGGTGGAGACGCGCGAGGCGCTGGACCAGATCGAGGCCATCGCCGCGGTCGAGGGCGTGGACGGCGTCTTCATCGGCCCGGCCGACCTGTCGGCCAGCATGGGTCACGCCGGCAACCCGCGCCACCCCGAGGTGGATGCCGCAATCGACGACGCCATCCGCCGCATCCGTGCGGCCGGCAAGGCGCCCGGCATCCTGATGGTGGACGAGGCCCGGGCGCGGCAGTGCCTGGCGCTGGGCGCGCTCTTCGTCGCCACGGCGCTGGACCTGGTGGCGCTGCGCAGCACGCTGGATGCGAGCGCCGCGCGCTGGCGACAGGCTGGCGCGAGCCCTGCTCGCAGCGCTTACTGAACTCGACCACCCCGGCTCCCGCGTCCGCCCGCGCCGCTCTCCCGGCCGGATGGGGTACGGCCCGGCCCGCGGGCAAGACGGCGCCAGCCGACGCGCGGGCGGCCGGCGTGTCCCAGCCGCCCGGCACGCAGCCCGGCCATACTGGCCGGATGACCGCCGCCCTTCGCCCTCCCCGCCTCCGCTTCTGGCTGGCCCTCTTGCTGCTGACCTTGCTCGCCGCACAGGCCGCCTGGGCCCAGCAACGCGACGAAGGCGAACTGCGCATCGGCTCCAAGCGCTTCACCGAGTCCTACATCCTGGCCGAGCTGCTGGCCCGGACCGCCGCGCCCCATCTGCAGCGCGCGCCGACGGTGCGTCAGGGCCTGGGCAACACGGCGATCGTGTACGAGGCCCTGCGCTCCGGCGGCATCGACCTCTATGCCGAGTACACCGGCACCATCGCGCTGGAGATCCTCAAGAGCCCGCAACCGCTCGCGCCCGAGGCGATGCGGGCCGCGCTCGCGCCGCTGGGCCTGGGCATGGCCGTGCCGCTGGGCTTCAACGACGGCTATGCGCTGGCCATGCGCGCCACCGAGGCCGAACGCCTCGGCATCCGCACGCTGGGCGACCTGGCGAAGCACCCCGAGCTTCGCCTGGGCCTGACCAATGAATTCATCGGCCGCGCCGACGGCTGGCGCGGCGTGGCCGCGCGCTACGGCCTGCCGCAGCGGCCCACCGGGCTGGACCACGGCCTGGCCTACGACGCCATCGGCGCCGGCCAGGTGGACGTCATCGACATCTACACCACCGACGCCAAGATCGAGCACCTGGGCCTCAGGGTGCTGCAGGACGACCGTGGCTACTTTCCGCGCTACGACGCGGTGCTGCTCTATCGCCTGGACCTGCCGCAGCGCCTGCCCCAGGCCTGGGCCGCGCTGCAGCAGCTGGAGGGTCGCATCGACGAGGCCGCCATGATCCGCATGAACGCGCGGGCCGAGCTGCAGGGCGCCGCCTTCGCCGACATCGCGCGCGACTTCCTGGCCGGCGGCAAGCCCGCAGACACCGACGCCGCGCGCGGCTTCATCGCCAAGCTGGTCGGGCCCGACCTGGGCCGACTGGCGCGGCAGCACCTGATGCTGGTGGCCATCTCGGTCGGCCTGGCCCTGCTGATCGGCCTGCCGCTGGCGATGGCGGTGTTCGCGCATGTCCGCCTGCGGGCGGTGGTGCTGGGCCTGACAGGCCTGCTGCAGACGGTGCCCTCGCTGGCGCTGCTGGCCATCCTGATCTCGGCGCTGGGCGCCATCGGCACGCTGCCGGCGCTGGTGGCGCTCACGCTCTATGCGCTGCTGCCGATCATGCGCAATGCGGTGACCGGCCTGGCCGAGGTGCCCGCGGGCCTCGTGCAGGCCGGCACGGCACTGGGCATGACCGGGGCGCAAAACCTTCGGCTGGTGCGATTGCCGCTGGCGCTGCCGACGCTGATCGCCGGTGTGCGCACCGCCACCACCATCGCCGTGGGCACGGCCACCATCGCGGCCTTCATCGGTGCGGGCGGATTCGGCGAGCGCATCGTCACCGGCCTGGCCCTCAACGACCGCGCGCTACTGATGGCCGGCGCGCTTCCGGCCGCGGCACTGGCACTGATGTCGGAGCTGCTGTTCGAAGGACTGGAAGCGCTGCTGCGCCGCCGCCGCGCCCCCACCGGTTGAGCTTGGCCACGCGCCCGGCCGGCCGTGCGCGCCGGCCCTGCCCCGGCTCAATACGGCGGCGCCTGCGTCGCCCGCTGCACCCGCGCCGCATTCGTCCACCAGGCCAGGTCGTCCGCCCAGCGCGGGAATGCTCGCGCCAGCGACTTGCCCGCATCCCCCGTGGGCTCGCCTTTGTCGTCCAGCGTCTGCGAGATCGGGCCCACGGCCAGCGTGCTGGAGATCACCACCATGCCCATCTCCGACAGGATCGAATGCCAGGCCGTGCCCGAGCGTACGCCCGAGAAGCGGCCGGCCGAATAGCTGGCGATGGCGGCGGGCCGCCAGAACCATTCCTCCAGGAAGTGGTCGGTGAGGTTCTTCAGGCCCGGCTGCACGCCCCAGTTGTATTCGCCGGTGACGAACACGAAGGCATCCGCGTCGCGGATCTTGCCGGCCAGCGCCTCCATGGCCGCGGGCGCCTGGCCCTTGGGATGCTCCTTGTACATGCGGTCCAGCATGGGCAGGCCCACGGCCTGGGCGTCGATGAGTTCGGGCTCGGCGCCGCGCGCCTTGAGCTGGGCGACGATGTAGTCCGCCAGGCGGATGCCCATGCGGTCGGCGCGGTAGGAACCGTAGAAGACGAGGATCTTGTCGGGCATGCGTGCTCCTGTGAGGGAGCCCCGATCATCCGTGATCGACAGGGCGCGGGCGGGACGCCGCGGCAACGGTCGACGATATCGAGGCCATGCCGATGCCACATCGATGCGTCACACGCTGCGCGGCAGCAGGGCCGGCACGAGCGGGCGTCGCAGCCGCTCGCGCCACCACTGCAGCGCCCGACCGCCAGCGCCGGTCTTCCAGGCCAGGAAGAAGCTTTCGGGCGGCCGGGCCTCCTCGATCTCCAGGGCCACCAGGCTGCCGCGGGCGAGGTCGGCTTCCACGCAGGCGCGCGGCAGGAAGCCATGCCCCAGGCCGCTGCGCTGGCAGGCGATCTTGGCCGCCATCGAGGGCACGGTGATGCGCGGCTGCCCAGCCATCAGGCCCACCGTGCGGTCCGACAGCGAACGTGCCGTGTCGCCCACGACGATGGCGTTGTGCTCCAGCAGATCGGCTCGGCGCAGCGGCCCCTGGGCCCGCACCAGAGGATGCTGTGGCGCGACGCAGAAGACGAAGTCCAGCGTGCCGGCCGGATGCACCTGGTAGCCGCCACCGGCCGGCCCTTCGCCCGCGGCGATGACGAGATCGGCCCGGCCGTCGCGCAGCGCCTCCCAACTGCCCGACAGCGCCTCGCAGCCCAGGCGCAGGCGGGTGCCGCAGCGCAGCGCCTCGAAGTCGCGGATGTCGTCCATCAGCGCCTCGGTCGGAATCAGCGAGTCATGCACCAGCCGCAGCTCGGACTCGTAGCCGGTGGCCACCTGGCGCATGCGCGATTCGAGCGTGGCCGCAGCGCCCAGCAGCCAGCGGCCCTCGTCCAGCATCTCGCGTCCCGCCGCGCTGAGTTCGACACGCGGCCCCTGGCGCTCGAACAGGCGCAGACCCAGCTGCTCCTCCAGCTTGGCCACGGCATAGGAGATGGTCGAGGGCACGCGGTTCAGCCGCACTGCGGCTGCGGCAAAGGAGCCGTGGCGGTCGATGGCGTCGACCAGTTCGATGGCGTCGAGGGTGAGCTTGAGCATGGGCGTCGTGGGCTGCGCGGACCATCGAAAACTTCGATGCTTCCGGATGGAAAAACTCGCCAACGGCGCGGCGAGCGGCGCCGATGATTCACCCATTCCAGCGAATCCACAAGTGAACAGCAGCCCGATCCGGCCTGCAGCTCATTGGTGAAGTATTTCGATGGAATAGCGCAGGAAGCGCGCCGGCACTCCCTGCCAGCCAACCCGCCAAACGTCCAAAAAGCCCGACCAATCGACAAGACATGCACCGAGCGCCACGACGAGCATCCGCCCCTCGCCAGCCATCGTTGCATCCGCAACCCAGGAACCGACCATGACCGTCCAAGCCAAGCCCACCCCCGGCGCCACGCTGCTCTCCCCGCAGGACCACACGCTGATCCTGATCGACTTCCAGTCGCAGATGGCCTTTGCCACGCACTCCATCGACGCCACCGTGCTGCGCAACAACGCGGCGCTGGTGTCCCGCGCGGCGGCCGGCTTCGGCGTGTCGACCATCCTGACCACGGTGGCCGAGAAGAGCTTCTCGGGCCCCATGTTCGGCGAGATCACCGAGGCCTTTGCCGGCCAGGCGATGCTGGACCGCACCTCCATGAACACCTGGGAAGACGCGGCCGTGATCGAGCGCGTAAACGCCATCGGCAAGCCGCGCATCGTGCTGGCCGGCCTGTGGACCAGCGTGTGCATCGTCGGCCCGGCCCTGTCCGCGCTGGCCCAGGGCTTCGAGGTCTACGTGATCGCCGACGCCTGCGGCGACGTCTCCGCCGAAGCCCATGAGCGCGCCATGCAGCGCATGGTGCAGGCCGGCGCGCGACCCATGACCTCGCTGCAGTACCTGCTGGAACTGCAGCGCGACTGGGCACGCGGCGAGACCTACGAGCTGACCACCGGCATCGCACGCCAATGGGGCGGCGCCTACGGACTGGGCGTCACCTATGCCAAGACCATGTTCGGTGCCCACGAAGGCTGACGCGGCGGACACCACGATGAAGCCCTACCTGCTTTCGCTGGCCGTCGGCATCCTGGTCGGCGTGATCTACGCCCTGGTCCAGGTGCGCTCGCCCGCGCCGCCCGTGATCGCCCTGGTGGGGCTGCTGGGCATCCTGCTCGGCGAGCAGATCCCGCCGCTCGTGCGCAGCTGGATCCGCCCCGACGCCGTCTCCACGTCGTGGCTGCACCAGCAGGTCAAGCCGCATGTGTTCGGCGAGCTGCCGCAATGCGCCAAGGCGGAAGCGCCGCTGCCGCGCGAGAAGGCCTGAGCACGCCGACTGCACCACGACAACCCGCCCGGAGAACCGACATGGCCCAAGCCACCCCCGCTCCCGACCTCATCCTGCACAACGGCCGCTTCACCACCCTCGACCGCAGCAATCCCACGGCCGAGGCCGTGGCCATCCGCGACGGGCGCTTCCTGCGCGTAGGCCGCAATGAGGACCTGCTGCCCCTGGCGGGTGCCGCCACCCGCGTGGTCGACCTGCAGGGCCGCGCCGTGCTGCCCGGCCTGATCGACAACCACCTGCACATCATCCGCGGCGGCCTGAACTTCAACCTGGAGTTGCGTTGGGACGGCGTGCGCCGCCTGGCCGATGCCATGGCCATGCTGCGCCAGCAGGTGGCGATCACGCCGGCACCGCAATGGGTGCGTGTGGTCGGCGGCTTTACCGAACATCAGTTCGCAGAGAAGCGGCTGCCCACCATCGACGAGCTCAACGCCGCCGCGCCCGATACGCCCGTCTTCATCCTGCACCTGTACGACCGTGCCCTGCTCAACGGGGCCGCGCTGCGGGCCGTGGGCTACGGCAAGAACACGCCCGCGCCGCCCGGCGGCGAGATCGTGCGCGATGCCGCCGGCAACCCCACCGGCCTGCTGCTGGCCAAGCCCAATGCGGCCATCCTGTATGCCACGCTGGCCAAGGGGCCGAAGCTGCCACCCGAGTACCAGCTCAACTCCACGCGTCACTTCATGCGCGAACTCAACCGCCTGGGCGTGACCGGCGCCATCGACGCGGGCGGGGGCTTCCAGAACTACCCCGAGGACTATCAGGTCATCCAGCAACTCGCGGACGCGGGGCAGCTCACCATCCGCCTGGCCTACAACCTGTTCACGCAGAAGCCCAAACAGGAGAAGCAGGACTTCCTGAACTGGACAGCGTCCTCGAAGTACAAGCAGGGCGACGACTACTTCCGCCACAACGGCGCGGGCGAGATGCTGGTGTTCTCGGCCGCCGACTTCGAGGACTTCCGCCAGCCGCGGCCCGACATGGTCCCTGAGATGGAAGGCGAGCTGGAAGAGGTGGTGCGCGTGCTGGCCCAGAACCGCTGGCCCTGGCGCCTGCATGCCACCTACGACGAGACCATCAGCCGCGCGCTGGACGTGTTCGAGAAGGTCAACCGCGACACGCCGCTGGCCGGCCTGAACTGGTTCTTCGACCATGCCGAGACGATCTCGGAGCGCTCCATCAACCGCATTGCGGCGCTGGGCGGCGGCGTGGCCGTGCAGCACCGCATGGCCTACCAGGGCGAGTATTTCGTCGAGCGCTACGGCGCCGCCGCGGCCGAGGCCACGCCGCCGGTCAAGCGCATGCTCGAGAAGGGCATCCACGTCTCGGCCGGCACCGACGCCACCCGCGTGGCCTCGTACAACCCCTGGGTCTCGCTGTCATGGCTGATCACCGGCCGCACGGTGGGCGGGCTGCAGATCACGCCGCAGCGCAACCTGCTTGACCGCGAGACCGCGCTTCGCATGTGGACCGAGAAGGTCACCTGGTTCTCGAACGAGGAAGGCCGCAAGGGCCGCATCGAGGCCGGGCAGTTCGCCGACCTGATCGTGCCCGACCGCGACTTCTTCGCCTGCCCCGAATCCGACATCGCCGACACCAGCGCGCTGCTCACGATGGTGGGCGGCAAGGTCGTCTACGGCGCGGGCCCCTTCGCCACGCTGGACGAAGGCGGGCCGCCGCCGGCCATGCCCGACTGGTCGCCCGTGCGTCGCTATGGCGGCTACGGCGCCTGGGGCGCGCAGGAAGGCGCACCGCTGCAGGCCGCCCTGCGGCAGGCGGCCGCGTCCTGCGGCTGCGCGAGCGCCTGCAACGTGCATGGCCATGCGCATGCGAGCGCCTGGGGCAGCCGGCTGCCGGTGGGGGACCTCAAGAGCTTCTGGGGCGCGCTGGGCTGCGCCTGCTGGGCAGTCTGATGGCCTGGACGCAGTCTTCATGGGTGAGGCCGGTCTGCCTGCTGCTGCTGTGCGCGGCCTACCTGCAGGGCGGACTGGTCAAGGCCTTCGACTTCGCCGGTGCCGTGGCCGAGATGCAGCACTTCGGCATCGCGCCCGCCGCACCGATGGCGCTGGCCGTGATCGTGCTCGAACTCGGCGCCTCGGCCATGGTCATCAGCGGCCGGCTGCGCTGGCTGGGCGCGCTGGTGCTGGCCGCCTTCACGCTGGGCGCCACCCTGGTCGCCCTTCGCTTCTGGGAAATGCCCCAGCCGCAACGCTTCATGGCGGCCAACGCCTTCTTCGAGCACCTGGGCCTGGTCGGCGGCTTCCTGCTGGTGGCCTGGCTCGACGGGCGGGAACGGCGGCATGGCTGAGGCGGGCAAGGAGAGCGGCAGCTTTGCGCCCCTGCGCCTGCCGGTGTTCGCCGTGCTGTGGTGCGCCACGGTGCTGGGCAACATCGGCAGCTTCATGCGCGACGTGGCCAGCGGCTGGCTGGTCACCGACCTGTCGCCCAGCCCCACGGCCGTCGCGCTGATCCAGACCGCGGCCACACTGCCGGTCTTCCTGCTGGCCATTCCGGCCGGCGTGCTGTCGGACATCCTGGACCGCCGACGCTTCCTCATCGCCGTGCAGCTGCTGCTGGCGGGCGTGAGCGCGGCGCTGCTGGTGCTCTCCCGCACCGGCGGGCTGACGGTGGAGCTGCTGATCGTGCTGACCTTCGTGGGCGGCGTGGGCGCGGCACTGACGGGGCCGACCTGGCAGTCCATCGTGCCCGAGCTGGTGCCGCGCGCGCAGCTCAGGAACGCGGTGGCGCTCAACTCGCTGGGTGTGAACATCGCCCGCGCCGTCGGGCCGGCCCTTGGCGGCCTGCTGCTGGCCAGCTTCGGCGCGGCCATGACCTACGGTGCGGACGTGCTGAGCTACGTCTTCGTCATCGCCGCGCTGCTGTGGTGGCGCCGCCCGGCGCCGACGGCGGACGAGGGCCTGTCCGAGAACTTTCTCGGCGCCTTCCGCGCCGGCCTGCGCTATGCACGCGCCAGCCGCGAACTGCACGTGGTGCTGGTGCGGGCGGCGGTCTTCTTCCTGTTCGCGAGCGCGGCCTGGGCGCTGCTGCCCCTGGTCGCACGCCAGATGCTTCAGGGCACGGCCGGCTTCTACGGCGTGCTGATGGGTGCCGTCGGCGCGGGCGCCATCGTCGGTGCGCTGGTCATGCCGCGGCTGCGCGCCCGGCTCGATGCGGACGGGCTGGTGCTGCTGGCCTCGGTGCTCACGGCGGTGGTGTTCGGTGCGCTGGTGCTGGCCCCGCCCCAGTGGCTGGCCGTGCTGTTGCTATTGGTACTGGGCGTGGGCTGGATCACTGCCCTGACCACGCTCAACGGCGTGGCCCAGGCCGTGCTGCCCAACTGGGTCCGTGGCCGCGGCCTCGCCGTCTACCTGACGGTGTTCAACGGTGGCATGGCCGCGGGCAGCCTGGGCTGGGGGCTGGTGGCGCAGCAGATCGGCGTGCGGGGCGCGCTTGCCGCCGCTGCGCTGGGCCTGCTGGTGGTGGGCTTGCTCTTCCACCGCGTGCGCCTGCCCGCAGGCGACGCGGACCTGCAGGCCTCGCGCCACTGGCCGGAGCCGCTGCTGGCCGAGCCCGTGGCCCATGACCGGGGCCCCGTGATGATCCAGATCGAGTACCGCATCCGTGCGGAAGACCGCCCCGCCTTCCTGGCCGCCGTGCGGCGCCTGGCCCCCGAGCGCCGGCGCGACGGGGCCTATGCCTGGGGCCTGCATGAGCACACGGCCGACCCGCAGCGCATCGTCGAATGGTTCATGGTCGAGTCCTGGGCGGAGCACCTGCGCCAGCACCACCGCGTGTCCCAGGCCGATGCGGACCTGCAGGGCGAAGTGGTCCGCTACCACATCGGCCCGGGGCAGCCCGAGGTCCACCACTTCCTGGCGCTCTGAACGTCAAGCCGCCTTTCCTTCCCTTCCCTGTCTTCCTCAACCCCTGGAGATTTGCATGAGCTTCCTCACCCTGCGCGACGGAACCGACCTCTACTACAAGGACTGGGGCAGCGGCCAGCCCATCCTGTTCAGCCACGGCTGGCCCCTGAGCGCCGACATGTGGGACGCCCAGATGATGTTCTTCGCCGAGCGCGGCTACCGCACCGTCGCCTTCGACCGCCGCGGCTTCGGCCGCTCGGGCCAGCCGTGGACCGGCTACGACTACGACACCTTCGCCGACGACATCGCGCAGCTGATCGAGGCCCTGGACCTCAAGGACGTGGTGCTGGTGGGCTTCTCGATGGGCGGGGGCGACGTGACGCGCTACATCGCCCGGCATGGCAGTGCCCGCGTGGCCCGGCTGGCGCTGGTCAGCGCGGTGACGCCGCTGTTCGTCAAGACGGCGGACCATCCGGAGGGACCCGAGCCCGCCATGTTCGAAGGCCTGCGCGCAGGGCTGCTGGCGGACCGGCCGCAGTTCCTGGACGACTTCAGCACCATCTTCTACGGCACCAATCGGCCGGGGGCCAAGGTGTCGCAAGGCATCTTCAAGCAGACGCTGCAGATCGCCCTGCAGGCATCGATCAAGGGCACGCTGGACTGCGTGACGGCCTTTTCCGGCACCGACTTCCGCGCCGACATGGCCAAGATCGACGTGCCCACGCTGGTCATCCATGGCGACGACGACCAGGTGGTGCCCATCGAGGGCACGGGCAAGCTCGCCGCGCAGATGATCAAGGGCGCCACGCTCAAGGTCTACCCCGGTGCGCCCCACGCCACCTGCACCACGCACAAGGACCAGGTCAACGCCGACCTGCTCGCGCTGATCGAAGGCTGATCCAGGCGGCGGCCAGCGGCGTTGCAGGCCCTCAGTGGCCGGCGCCGCGCCGCCAGGTGCCCGGCGGCATGCCCATGTGCCGGGTGAAGACGCGGGTGAAGTGGCTCTGGTCCGCAAAGCCACAGGCCAGCGCGATGGCCGCGAGCGACAGCCCGGGCTGCGCCAGCAGTGCCTGGGCCCGTGCCAGCCGCTGCGCCTGCACCCACTGGTAGGGCGTCTGGCCGGTCGTCTCGCGGAAGGCCTCGATGAAATAGCTGCGCGACAGGCCACAGGCCTCGGCGACGGCCTGGGCGCTCTGGTCTCCATCCACGCGCATCGCCAACATCTCCTTGGCGCGTGCCTCCTGGCGGGGTGACAGCCGGCGGCGCGGGCGCGTGCCGGCCGGCTGCGCGGCGCCTGCACGCAGGAGCAGTTGGGCGGCCATCGCCGCCGTGACCTGCTCGATGAACAGGCCGCAGCCCGGCTGCGGCCGACCGAGCGCGGGCAGCAGCGCCAGCGCCAGGTGGTGCAGCACCGTGTCATGGGCGCCCACCGGCGAGGCCGCCAGCAGCGCCCCCGGGGCCAGGGGCCGCTCCGTGGCCTGGCGCAGCACGGCCTGCGGGAACTCCACCAGCAGGAAGTCGAAACCTGTCTTCATGTCGGCGCGGTAACGCTCGCCAAAGTCGCGCAGGTAGATCGCGCCGCAGCCGAAGTCGTGCGTGCTGGCGTGCCGCGCGTGCAGGATGCGCCGGCGATGCCCCGGGGCGAGCGAGATGCCCAGCAGCAGGCCCCTGTCCGAGGGCGCGGTCTCCACCGGCCCGAGCTGGGTCGTCGTCACGGCCTTGCGATAGACACGGACGCCGCCGGCGTCGAGCTCGTCATCGTGCACCAGCGTGCTGGCGGTGCAGCCGAGCGCGTCGCGCGGCGCCATCGTCAAAGGCGAAGGGGTGAGGTGCATGGGATCTCCGCGGTGGCCCGACATCATCCACGCTTTCGCGCAACGCGCAGGCGGCGCGCCGCCGGTGCAGGCTCCGGCAACGCGCCCAGCTCCACAAGATACGCGCAGAACATGTCGGCCATGGCGGCCGAGTAGGCCTCGATCTCGGCCGGCTTGCGGGGCTTGTCGGAGAAGGCCTTGCCCACGCCGCTCAGCGTGTCCAGGATCAGGTCGCCGGCGCGGGTGCGCGTGGGGCCGGCCGCCTCGGGCAGCACCGTCTTGAGGAAGACGCGGAAGGCCCGGGCGCTGGTCGCCCGTGCTTCGCCGGCCTCGGGCGCATCGCGGTACATCGGTGCGGCATCGGCCAGCGCGGTGCGCACCTCGGCCTCCTCGCATTCGGAGCGGATGAAAGCCAGCACCAGCCGCCGCAGCCGAGCGAGCGGGGGCAGGGCCTCGTCTTCCAGGATGCCGCGCATCAGCGTGGTGGTGCGCTGCCATTCGTCGCTCTGAAGCCGGAACAGGATCGCCGCCTTGTTGGGAAAGTACTGGTAGAGGGAACCGACGCTGACACCCGCCTTCTCCGCCACACGGGCCGTGGTGAAGCGCTGCGCGCCTTCCTGCGCCAGAACCTGAACAGCCGCTTCGAGCACTGCCGCCACCAGGTTGGCGGAGCGGGCTTGCTGGGGCTCCTTTCTCGAGGACAGAGGTGCGCTGCGACGTGGGCTCATGGCAAGGGCTGCGAATGCGAATGGAAAACCTGACGAACTCGTCGCATTATCGGCGCATGACTTCCATACCTCCTCCAACGACTTCTTCCGCGCCGATGCCGCTGCCCTTCTGGTGGCTGGTCGGCGTGCTTTTCGTGGCCTGCCTGTGCGTGGGCATGACACTGCCGACGGTGCCGCTCTTCGTGGCCGGCACGCTGGGTCTGGGCAATGCCTGGGCCGGGCTGGCGGTGGGCATCGCCTTCCTGGCCACCATCCTCAGCCGCGGCGTCGCCGGCACGCTCACCGACCGGCAGGGCGCCAAGGTGGCGACGGTGCGCGGCCTGCTCTGCTACATCGCCGGCGCGCTGGTGTGCCTGGCGGCCGGGCTGCCGGGCCTGCGCGCCATCGCGGCGTACGAGGTGCTGCTGATCGGGCGCCTGCTCATCGGCGTGGGCGAAAGCCTGGTGGCCGTGGGCACCATCACCTGGTGCATCGGCCTGGTGGGGCCGGCCCGCTCGGGCCAGGTGCTGGCGTGGATCGGGGCCGCCATCTACGGCGCGCTGGCCGTGGGCGGGCCGCTGGGCATCGCGCTGTACGACCGTCTGGGTCTGGCCGGTGCGATGGCCGTGGCCACCGGCCTGCCGGCGCTGGCGCTGCTGGCCGTGGCACGGCTCGACGGCATGCCCGTGATGGCAGCCGCCCAACGTCCCTCCATCTGGCGCGTGGTCGGCCGCATCGCGCCGCAGGGGGCCATCGTGTGCCTGCAGGGCATCGGATTCGCCGCCATCGGCGCCTTCTTCGCGCTGCATTTCCGGGCCCAGGGCTGGGCGCATGCGGGCCTGGGCCTGACTGCATTCGGCGCCGGCTTCGTGCTGGTGCGGCTGCTGTTCGGCGGCCTGCCCGACCGCATCGGCGGCCTGCCGGTGGCCGCCGCCTCGCTGGCCGTGGAGACACTGGGCCAGGCGATTCTGTGGACCGCCGCCACGCCGACCGCAGCCTTGGCCGGCGCCTTCATGACGGGCCTGGGCTGTTCGATGGTGTTCCCGGCCATGGGCCGCGACGTGGTGCACCGCGTGGCGCCGCCCCTGCGCGGCACGGCCATGGGTGCCTTCTCGGCCTTCCAGGACTTGGCCTACGGCTTGACCGGTCCGTTGGCCGGGCTGCTGGCCGACCGCGCGGGCTACCGCGGCGTGTTCCTCGTCGGCACCGTGGCCGCGGTACTGGGGCTGACCATTGCGCTCGGGCTGTGGATCGCCGCCCGCCGGCCCGCCGCGACGTCCCAGTGAAACGACCGCGGCCGGCAGGCGGCGATGAAGCCACCCACGCCGCATGAAACTGGCGCAACGCCGCCAATCAAATGGCCGCGGAGCAGGCCACGCCAGAGCACCCGAGGAACTGGCTTTGCCAGGCCTCTGGGTGCGCCCCCCTCCAAGCCGAAGGCGCCAGAGAGGGGGGAGCCGCGAAGCGGCATGGGGGGTGCTTTTTCATCTCAAGCCAGCGTGTACGCCGTCTTCACCGTGGTGAAGAACTCCTGCGCATAGCGCCCCTGCTCGCGCGGACCGTAGCTGCTGCCCTTGCGCCCGCCAAAGGGCACGTGGTAGTCCACGCCCGCGGTGGGCAGATTGACCATCACCATGCCGGCCTGGCTGTGGCGTTTGAAGTGGGTGGCGTACTTCAGGCTGGTGGTGGCGATGCCGGCCGACAGGCCGAACTCGGTGTCGTTGGCGGTGGCCAGCGCCTCGTCGTAGTCCTTCACCCGGATCACGCTGGCCACGGGGCCGAAGATTTCCTCGCGGTTGATGCGCATGGTCTTGCCGCTGTCGCTGAACAGCGCCGGGGCCATGTAGAAGCCTTCGGTGCCGCGCGACAGGCGCTCACCGCCCACGGCCAGCGTGGCGCCTTCGGCCTTGCCGATCTCGACGTAGCTCAGGTCCTGCTCGAGTTGCGACTGGCTGGAGACCGGGCCGATGTCGGTGCCCTGGCCCAGCGCATCGCCCACGTTGATCTTCGCCATGCGGGCCTTCATGGCCTCGATGAAGCGCGGGTAGATGCCCTCGGTCACGATCAACCGGCTCGACGCGGTGCAGCGCTGGCCGGTGGAATAGAAGGCACTTTGCACGCACAGTTCGACCGCCTGGTCCAGGTTGGCATCGTCCAGCACCACCTGCGGGTTCTTGCCGCCCATCTCCAGCTGGACCTTCTTGGCCAGCCTGACGCATTCCAGCGCGATGCCGCGGCCCACGCCCACCGAGCCGGTGAAGCTGATCGCATGGATGCCCGGATGCTGCACCAGCGCATTGCCGATGACGCTGCCACGACCCATCACCAGGTTGAACACGCCGGCCGGAATGCCCGAGCGGTGGATGATCTCGGCCAGCGCCCAGCTGCTGCCCGGCACCAGGTCGGCGGGCTTGAGCACCACGCAGTTGCCGAAGGCCAGGGCCGGCGCGATCTTCCAGGCCGGAATGGCGATGGGGAAGTTCCACGGCGTGATCAGGCCCACCACGCCCACCGGCTCGCGCGTGATCTCCACGCCGATGCCGGGGCGCACCGAAGGCACGGTCTCGCCCGACAGGCGCAGGCATTCGCCGGCGAAGAACTTGAAGATCTGGCCGGCGCGCGTGACCTCGCCGATGCCTTCGGCGCGGGTCTTGCCCTCCTCGCGCGCCAGCAGCGCGCCCAGCTCTTCCTTGCGGGCCAGGATCTCGGTGCCGATCTTGTCCAGCGCGTCGCTGCGGGCCTGGACCGAGCCGGTGGACCAGGCCGGGAAGGCGGCGGTCGCGGCCGCCACGGCGGCATCGACATGCGAGGCATCGCCCTGCGTGTACTGGCCGATCACGTCCGCCAGGTTGCTGGGGTTGAGGTTGGGGCTGTAGCTGGCACCGGCCAGCCATTCGCCGTTGATGAGGTTGTTGAATTCGCTCATGAGAAGACTCCTTGTCGAATGACGGAATGGCTCAGCGCACCATGGCCGGGCGCTTGTTGTCGAACTTCCAGCCGGGAATCAGGTACTGCATGGCGATCGCGTCGTCACGCGCGCCCAGGCCATGCTGCTGATACAGCGCGTTGGCGCGCTGCAGCGCGGCGCGGTCCACGGTGACGCCCAGGCCCGGGACCTTGGGCACCTCGACGAAGCCGCCGCGGATCTGCAGCGGGTTCTGCGTAAGGAACTGGCCGTCCTGCCAGATCCAGTGCGTGTCGATGGCCGTGACCTTGCCCGGCACGGCCGCCGCCACGTGCGTGAACATGGCCAGCGAGATGTCGAAGTGGTTGTTGGAATGCGAGCCCCAGGTCAGGCCCCAGTCGCGGCAGGTCTGGCCCACGCGCACGCTGCCGGCCATGGTCCAGAAGTGGGGGTCGGCCAGCGGAATGTCCACCGACTGCAGCGACAGCGCATGCACCATCTGCCGCCAGTCGGTGGCGATCATGTTGGTGGCGGTGGGCAGGCCGGTGGCACGGCGGAACTCGGCCATCACCTCGCGACCGCTGAAGCCGCCTTCGGCGCCGCACGGGTCCTCGGCATAGGCCAGCACGCCGCGCATGTCGCGCATCAGGCGGATGGCGTCCTTGAGCAGCCAGCCGCCGTTCGGGTCCAGCGTGACGCGCGCGTGCGGAAAGCGCTCGGCGAGCGCGCGGACGGCCTCGATCTCCTGCTCACCGGCCAGCACGCCACCCTTGAGCTTGAAGTCGTTGAAGCCGTAGCGTGCATGGGCGGCCTCGGCCTGGCGAACGATGGCCTCGGGCGTCATGGCGGTCATGTGGCGCACCTGGGCCCAGTCGTCGCTGGCGCTGCGGTCCTCGCCCGGCTTCACGTAGGGCAGGTCGGTCTTGTCGGAAGGGCCGACGAAGAACAGGTAGCCCAGCATCTCCACCCGCTCGCGCTGCTGGCCTTCGCCCAGCAGGGCCGCCACCGGCACGCCGAGGTACTGGCCGAGCAGGTCGAGCAAGGCGGATTCGATGGCCGTGACCGCATGCACGCCGATGCGCAGGTCGAAGGTCTGCAGGCCGCGGCCGCCCGGGTCGCGGCCGGCCAGCGCCTGTTGCACGCGCTGCAGCAGCTGCAGATGCTGGCCGATGGATTGGCCGACGAGCTGCGGGCGGCTGTCCTCCAGGGCCTGCCGGATGCCCTCGCCGCCGGGCACCTCGCCCACGCCGGTGCGGCCGGCGCTGTCGTGCACCAGCAGCACGTTGCGGGTGAAGAAGGGCGCGTGGGCACCGCTGAGGTTCATCAGCATGCCGTCGCGGCCGGCGACCGGGATGACTTCGATGTCGGTGATGGTGGGCGTGTGACTCATGATCGACGCAGAGGGATGGGAAAAGCGGCCCGCGCTCATCGCGCGGCCGCTTCGATGGCCGGTCAGCTGCGGGGCGCCAGCCGCCCTGGAGTGTGCCGGCAATGCAGTGCCTGGATTACTGCGGGCCCAGCTTGGCAATCAGTGCCTCGAGCGCGGCATACTCGTCGGCCTTGAGGTCGGTCAGCGGCGTGCGCACCGGGCCGGCACCATGGCCGACGATCTTGGCGCCGGCCTTGACGATGCTCACCGCATAGCCCTGGCCCTTGTTGCGGATGGCCAGGTAGGGCATGAAGAAGTCCTTCAGCAGGCGATGCTGCGTGGCCATGTCGTCATCGCGAACAGCTTCGTAGAACTGCATCGCCGTCTTCGGGATGAAGTTGAAGACGGCCGACGAGTACACCGGCGTGCCCAGCGCCTTGTAGGCCGCCGCATAGACCTCGGCCGTGGGCAGACCGCCCAGGTAGGCGAAGCGGTCGCCCATGGTCAGGAAGATGGAACTCATCAGCTCGATGTCGCCGATGCCGTCCTTGAAGCCGATCAGGTTGGGGTTGCGCTCGGCCAGCTTGGCCAGCGTCTCGGGCATCAGCTTGGCCTGGCCGCGGTTGTAGACGATGACGCCGAACTTGACGCTCTTGCACACGGCCTCGACATGGGCGGCCAGGCCTTCCTGGCCGGCTTCGGTCAGGTAGTGCGGCAGCAGCAGGATGCCGTGGGCGCCGGCCCGCTCGGCAGCCTGCGCGCACTGGATGGCGAAGCGCGTGGGACCGCCGGCGCCGGCAATGATCGGCACCTTGCCGCGGCAGGTGTCGACCGCGGTCTTGATGATCTCGGGGTATTCGTCGGCGGTGAGCGAGAAGAACTCTCCGGTGCCGCCGGCCGCGAACAGCGCGCTGGCGCCATACGGGGCCAGCCATTCGAGGCGCTCGATGTAGCCCTTCTTGTCGAAGTTGCCCTCGGCGTCGAAGTCCGTCAGCGGGAAGGACAGCAGGCCGGAGCCCATGATGGTCTTGAGGTCTTGCGGGTTCATCTGCAGGTTTCCTGGAAGCGTTTGTTGAAAGAAGAAGAAGAAAAAGAAGGGAAGCGCTCAGTCGAGCTTGATGCCGGCCTGCCGCACCACGGTGGCCCAGCGGGCGCGTTCCTTGTCGAAGAACTGCTCTTCCTGGGCGCCGGTCATGGTCACGACCTCGGCGCCCTGCCCTGCAAGGCGCGAGCGCACTTCGGCAGAGCGGATGGCGGCGATGAATTCACGGTTGAGCCGCTGCACGATGGCGTCCGGCGTGCCGCGCGGCGCCTTGACGCCCTGCCAGGTGCCCGACTCGAAGCCGGGCACGCCCTGCTCCGCGATGGTGGGCACGTCGCCTACCAGCGGCATGCGCGTGGGCTTGGAGACGCCCAGCAGCTTGAGCTTGCCGCTCTGCACATGCGGCAGCGTGGCGAGCATGCCGTTCATGAGCACCTGCGTCTGGCCGCCCACGGTGTCCTGGATGGCCTGCACGCCGCCCTTGTAGGGCACGTAGGTCCAGCGGGCGCCGCTGGCGCGCTCCAGCGCCACGCCGGCCAGGTGCGGCGCGCTGCCGGTGGCGGTGACGGCGAAGTTCAGGTCGCTGGTCTTCGACAGCGCCACCAGTTCCTGCAGCGTGTTGGCCTTGACCGAGGGATGCACCACCAGCAGGTGCGGCGAATAGGCCAGCATGGTCACGCCACGCAGGTCCTTGGAAGGGTCGAAGGGCAGCCGCGTGTAGACCGACGGACTGATGGCCAGAGCGCCGACGTCGCACAGCAGCACGGTGTAGCCGTCCGGCGCGGCCTTGGCGACCATGTCCGCGCCCAGGTTGCCGTTGGCACCCGGCTTGTTGTCCACGATCACGCTCTGGCCCAGCGCCTGCGACAGCGACTGGCTGATGGACCGCGCAATGATGTCGGACGAGCCGCCCGGCGGATAGGGCACCACGATGCGGACCGGCTTGGACGGCCAGGTGTCCGCGGCGCGGACGGCGCCCGAGGCCACGAGCGCAGCACCTGAGGCACCACTGACGAACTGGCGGCGGTTGAGGGTCATGTCTGTCTCCGTCTTGGTTTGAAACGCGTGGCGGCTTGGATGACGCGTCGTTGTTGGCCGCCTTGTTGTCAGTCATCGTACAACTAAGTCCACGCCTTTCTCGGGCAAAGACCCCACTCCGTGCTCAGGTTGTGGCGGCGGAAGCCTGGCGCTGCGCCGCCTCCTCGCGGGCACGGCGCAGGCGCTCGCGGCTGTTGGTCAGGTGGATGCGCATGGCGGCGCGCGCGGCATCGGCATCGCCCCGCGCGATGGCCGAGAAGATCTCCTCGTGCTCGCGGTTTACGCGCTCCAGGTATTCGCCGCGGTGGGCCTGGTTGCGGATCGCGCTGACGCGCGTGCGCGGGATGATGTTGGTGCCCAGGTGGCCCAGAATCTCGGCGAAGTAGGGATTGCCGGTGGCCTGCGCGATGGCGAGGTGGAAGCGGAAATCCGGCGAAATGGAGTCGCCCGCGTCGCCCGCGTCCTGCGCGAAGGCGTCCAGGGCTTCCCGCATCGCCTGAAGATGGGCTCCGGAGTGGCGTTGTGCGGCCAGGCCAGCGGCTTCGGTCTCCAGACTGATGCGCAGTTCCAGCACCGCCATCACATCGACCGCGGTGGGAATCTCGGACGCATCCAGGCTGAACATGCCGGCCGCCCGAGGCGGCAGCACGAAGGTGCCGATGCCATGGCGCGTCTCGACCAGCCCGGCTGCCTGCAGCCGGGACAGCGCCTCCCGCACCACCGTGCGGCTGACGCCATAGGTCTGCATGATGGCGGACTCGGTGGGCAGCTTGTCGCCGGGGCGGAGCTGGCCGGCCCGGATGCGCTCACCCAGGTCGTCCACCAGGCCATGCGCCAGGCCACGCGCCCGGCGCTGCGGCAGGGCCCGCACCGCCTCGTTCTCGGCAGGGGTCGCGGGCATGGCTGGAGCGGTCGAACGGGGCATGGAAGCCATCATAAGACGACGGCCCGTTGTACGACAACCTAGGACTGACCGCCTTCCAGCCGGTGACCGCATGCGCCGCCGCCGCAAGGCGCGCACTTTGTGGCATGGTCGCGCTCCCACCCTGCCCTCTCTGCCCCGCCTGTCCATGAGTTCTCCGCGCAAGCGCGCTGCCACCATCCGCGACGTCGCCCTGGCGGCGAAGGTCTCCACTGCCACGGTGTCCAAGTTCGTCAACGGCGGCCAGCGCTTCACCGCCGAGGTCGAGGCCCGCATCACGCAAGCCGTGCGCGAACTGGGCTATTCGCTCAACCCGATGGCCCGCGGCATGATCACCGGCCGCACCGGCAACGTCGGCGTGGTGATCCTGGACATCCGCAACCCCTACTTCACCAGCCTCGTCAGCGGCGCCGCGCGGGTGGCGGCCGCGGCGGGCCTCAACCTCATCATTGCCGACGCGGCCGAAAGCACGTCGCCCGAGTTGGGGGTCCTGCAGTCGCTGTGCCGGCGCGTGGATGGGCTGGTGGTCAGCGCCCGCCTGCCGGCCGCCGCCATCCAGGGTGTGCTGGACAGCGGCACACCGGTCGTCTTCTTCGGCCGCCCGTCCCCCTATCCGCAGCATGCCAGCGTGGGCTGCGACAACCACCAGGCCGGGCTGATGCTGGGCCGTCATCTACGGGACCTGGGCCACCGCCGCATCACCTACCTGGGTTTCTCCGGCGCGCGCTGGAGCGCCGACCGCGAGCGCGGCCTGCGCGAGGCCTTCCAGGGCGTAAAGGCCAGCGTGCGCACCGTCGACGCGTCGGCGCCTTCCACCGAGGAAGGCGAGCGGCTCGCCTCCAGCCTGCTGCTCTCGCCGGAACGAGGCGATGCCATCGTGGCCTACAACGACCTGCTGGCCATGGGGCTGCTGCTGGAGGCCCAGTCCCTGGGCATTGCGGTGCCGGACGAGGTGTCCGTCGCGGCCTTCGACAACATCGCCTACGGCCGCTTGGTGAGCCCGGCCCTGACCAGCGTGGACATGATGGGCGAGGCCACGGGCGAGCTCGCCATGCGCCGGCTGATCGGCGCCATCCACGGTGAAGATGTTGCAGCGCAGGAAAACGTTATCCCTCCGCGACTCGTCGCACGAAGCTCGACCCGCAGCCTCATCAAGGGTAAGCACTTAGTGCGCTGAACTTGACGCCGGCACAGGCCGTGCGCACCATCGCGCCCAGCCCTTCGTGGCTTTTTTCAAGCCGCGAAGTTAAACGTTTACCTTCGATGCAGCACCGTTGCATCCCGTCGATCACAGGCCGCCGATTCCATGACCGCCCTTTCCTCCTCCAGTCCTGCCCGTCGCCTGCAGCGGCTGCTGCTCACCGGCGCGGCCGGCGGCCTCGGCCAGGTGCTGCGGGAGCGGCTCGTGCCCTTTGCCGAGCGGCTTCGCGTCTCGGACATCGCGCCGCTGGGCGCCGCGCGCGGCGCGCACGAGGAGGTCGTGCCGTGCGACCTGGCCGACAAGGCGGCCGTGCACGACCTGCTGGCCGGCTGCGACGCCATGGTCCACCTGGGCGGCATCTCGGTGGAGCGACCCTTCGAGCAGATCCTCGAGGCCAACATCAAGGGCATCTACAACGTCTACGAGGCCGCGCGTCGCCAGGGCGTGGGCCGCATCGTGTTCGCCAGCTCCAACCATGTGATCGGCTTCTACAAGCAGACCGAGCACATCGACGCCACTGCCATGCGCCGGCCCGATGGCTACTACGGCCTGTCCAAGTCCTTCGGCGAGGACATGGCCCAGTTCTACTGGGACCGGTACGGCATCCAGACGGTGAGCATCCGCATCGGCTCCTCGTTCCCGGCGCCTGCCAACCGCCGCATGATGAGCACCTGGCTCAGCTACGACGATCTCACGCGACTGGTGGAGCGGTCCCTCTTCACGCCGGAGGTCGGCCACACGGTGGTCTTCGGCGCATCGGCCAACCGCGACGTATGGTGGGACAACCGCGCCGCGGCCCATTTGGGCTGGGTGCCGCAGGACGGCTCCGAGGTCTTCCGCGCGCAGGTCGAAACCCAGCCGCCGGTGGCGGCCGACGACCCCAACGCCATCTACCAGGGCGGTGCCTTCACTGCCCAGGGCCCCTTCGGAGACTGAGGCCGTGCAGGCATCCAAAGCCGAACTCGTCGTCGACGCGCGCCACGGCACGGGTGAGAGCCCGGTGTGGCATGCGGGCGAGCAGGCGCTGTACTGGGTGGACATCCCAGGCCGCACGCTCAACCGCTGGGCGGCGGCCGACGGCCACCGGCAATGGGCCACGCCGCAGATGCCCGCCTGCATCGCCGCCGTGGCGGGCCGGCCCGGCCAGTGGCTGGCCGGCATGGAGGACGGCGTGCACACGCTCACCCTCGGCTCCGGCAGCCAGGCGCAGCTCACGGCCCTGGCACGGGTGCAGCATGTCCGCCCAGGCATGCGCTTCAACGACGGCCGATGCGACCGCCAGGGCCGCTTCTGGGCGGGCACCATGCTGATGGACATGGGCGCTGCCGCGCGTGTCAGCGTGCTCTACCGGCTGGACGGCGCAGCGCTGCAGCCCGTGCTGGGCGACCTCATCACACCCAACGGCCTGGCCTTCAGCCCGGACGGCCGCACGATGTACCTGTCGGATTCGCATCCCGACGCGCAGGCCATCTGGGCCTTCGACTACGACCCGGACACGGGCACGCCCATCAACCGGCGCCTCTTCGCCGACATGAAGCCCCTGCCCGGCCGGCCCGACGGTGCCGCCATCGACGTCGACGGCGGCTACTGGATCTGCGGCAACGATGCCGGTCTGGTGCACCGCTTCACGCCCGACGGCCGGCTCGACCGTTCGCTCGAAGTGCCCGTCAAGAAGCCCGCCATGTGCGCATTCGGCGGCGCCGCGCTCGACACCCTCTTCGTCACCTCGATCCGGCCGGCTGGCGACCTGTCGGATCAACCCCTGGCCGGCGGCGTCTTCGCGCTGCAGCCGGGAACGCAGGGCCTGCCCGAGCCGGCCTGGCAACCCTGAAGCCCCAAGAAGACCGCCACACCACCCCCAGGATCCACACGAGGAAGACAACATGAAGACCCTTCGTTTCAAGACCACCCTGCTCGCCCTGGCCGCCAGTGCCGCGGCGCTGGCGGCGCAGGCGACCGAGTTCCGCTCGGCCGACATCCATCCCGACGACTACCCGACGGTCACCGCCGTGAAGTTCATGGGCGAGCGGCTCCAGCAGTTGTCGGGCGGCAAGCACAGCATCAAGGTGTTCAACAACAGCGCGCTGGGCAGCGAGAAGGACACCATCGAGCAGACCAAGATCGGCGCGCTGCAGATGGTGCGCGTGAACATCGCGCCCATGAACAACATCTGCCCCGAGACGCAGGTGCCGACCATGCCCTTCCTGTTCCGCTCCACCGACCACCTGCACAAGGTGCTGGACGGGCCGATCGGCGAGGACATCCTCAAGAGCTGCGAGAAGCAGGGCTTCATCGGCCTGGCCTTCTACGACAGCGGCGCCCGCTCGATCTACACCGCCAAGAAGCCGGTGCGCAGCCTGGCCGACGTGAAGGGCCTGAAGATCCGCGTTCAGCAGTCCGACCTGTGGGTGGCGCTGGTGGAGGCCATGGGCGGCAATGCCACGCCCATGCCCTTCGGCGAGGTCTACACGGCGCTCAAGACCGGGCTGGTGGATGCGGCCGAGAACAACTATCCGTCGTACGAGAGCTCGCGCCACTTCGAGGTGGCCAAGTACTTCGCCAAGACCGAGCATTCGATGGCGCCGGAGATGCTGCTCTTCTCCAAGCGTGCCTGGGACCGCCTCTCGCCCGAGGAGCAGGGCTGGATCCGCCAGGCGGCCAAGGAGTCGGTGCCCTACATGCGCAAGCAGTGGGCCGAGCGCGAGGCCAAGTCGCTGGCCGCGGTGAAGGCCGGCGGCGCCGAGATCATCGAAATCGACAAGAAGCCCTTCGAGGCCGCCATGAAGCCCGTCTACGACAAGTTCATCACCGACGCGCGGCTGAAGGACCTGGTCAAGCGGGTGCAGGACACGCAGTAAGCGCGCGGGGGCTTCGGCTCCTTCCCCCGCTGGGGGAAGGCAGGGATGGGGGCCAGCGGCGCATCGAACGCTGCTGCCTTGCCACCGCCGCCGGCCCCCACCCCTGCCTTCCCCCAGCGGGGGAGGGAGAAAGAAGGAATTCGTCATGTACTCCCGCTTCTGCCGCGCCCTCGCGCGCGCCTGCATGGTGCTGGGCATCGTCGGCCTCGTCGCAGTGATCTGCGCCGTGAGCTGGCAGGTGTTCGGTCGCTACATCCTCAACAGCACACCCACCTGGGCCGAAAGCCTGGCGCTGCTGATGGTGCTCTACGTCACCATGTTCGGCGTGGCCGTGGGCGTGCGCGACGCCGGCCACATCGGGCTGGAATCGCTGCTCGTGCTGGCACCACCCCGGCTTCGACTCAAGCTGGAAATGCTGATCCACGTGCTGGTGGGCCTGTTCGGGGCCGCCATGGCATGGAATTGCGCCTACCTGGCCGAGTCGGTGTGGAGCTACCGACTGCCCACGCTCTTCATCTCCGAGGGCTGGAAGTACGTGCCGCCCAGCTTTGCCGGCGTGCTCATCGTGCTGTTCTCCATCGAACACATCCTGGCGTTGGCTCAGGGCCGCGAACTGGAGCCCTCGTGGACCTGACGCCCATGCGCTGCCGCCGCTCCCTTTTCATCACGCGCCCCGCGCACGTCCCTCGTCCTGCCGCGCGCCTGGAGGCCGCATGACCATCCCGCTGCTCATCCTGACCCTGTCGTTCACCGCCCTGCTGCTGCTGGGCGTACCGGTGGCCTTCTCCATCGGGCTGTCGGCCCTTGCCACGCTGCTCTACGAAGGCCTGCCGCTCGCGGTGGGCTTCCAGCAGATGATGTCGGGCATGGGGATCTTCTCCTTCCTGGCGATCCCCTTCTTCATCTTTGCCGGTGAGCTGATGCTGTATGGCGGCATCGCGGACCGCATCGTCGACTTCGCCAAGTCGCTGGTCGGCCATGTGCGCGGCGGCCTGGGCATGAGCAACGTGGTGGCGTGCACGCTGTTCGGCGGCGTCTCGGGCTCGCCGGTGGCCGACGTGTCGGCCATGGGCGCGGTGATGATCCCGATGATGAAGAAGGAGGGCTACCACGCCGACTATGCGGTCAACGTGACCACGCATGCGGCCCTGGTGGGGGCGCTGATGCCCACCAGCCACAACCTCATCATCTATTCACTGGCGGCGGGCGGCAAGGTGTCGATCGCGGCGCTGATCCTGGCCGCGCTGATGCCGGCCATCATCCTCACGCTGTGCAACCTGCTGGCGGCCTATGTGGTGGCGGTGCGCCGCGGCTATCCGGCCGGCACCTTCCCGGGCTGGGCCATCGTCGCGCGCAGCTTCGCGGCGGCGCTGCCGGGCCTCTTCATCGTGGTGCTGATCCTGGGGGGCATCCTGTCGGGCATCTTCACCGCCACCGAGTCCGCGGCCGTGGCGGTGCTCTATGCGCTGGCGCTGACGATCTTTCTGTACCGCACGCTCAAGTGGGCGCACTTCATCAAGGCGGCGGCCAAGGCGGTGCGCACCACGGGCGTGATCCTGCTGCTGATCGGCATCTCCAGCACCTTCGGCTACCTGATCAGCCTGTATGGCGTGGCGGAGCTGACGGGGCAGATGCTGTCGAAGGTGTCGACGACGCCCTGGGTCATCTTCCTGCTGATCAACGTCATCCTCTTCCTGCTGGGCACCTTCCTGGACATGGCGGCGACCATCCTGCTGTGCACGCCCATCTTCCTGCCGATCGCGCAGCAGTACGGCATGACTTCGGTGCAGTTCGGCATCCTGATGCTGATCAACTGCGCGCTGGGACTGAACACGCCGCCGGTGGGCACCACGCAGTTCGTCGGTTGCGCCATCGGCGGGGTGTCGGTGGGCGAGGTGATGCGCACCATCTGGCCCTTCTATGGCGCGCTGATCCTGGCGCTGGGGCTGGTGACCTTCGTGCCGCAGTTCAGTCTGTGGCTACCAAGCATGTTCATGGTCGTGAGGTAGAGAAGCGCCTCACACGACCGCCGCTCAGCCACCGGCCGTGGATTCGCGTTCGACGATGCGGAAGCCGACGTCCACGACCGGCTGAGCGACCGGTTCGCCGCGCGCGCGGGCCAGGACCATCTCGGCGGCCAGGCGGCCAATCCCGGGCCCGTCGACCAGCACCGTGCTCAGACTGGGCAGCAGATGGGCGGAAAAGTCGGCATTGCCGAAGCCGCAGATGGCCAGGTCATGCGGCACGCGCAGGCCGCGCGCATGGGCTTCGACCAGCACGCCATGCGCCAACTGGTCGGAACTGCAGCAGACCATGCGCAATGCGGGATCCTGCGCCAGCAGGTCGGCCAGCGCGCGACGGCCACGTTCCAGATTGCTGGGCGCGGTCACGCAGGCCGTGGGCACTTCGCGTCCAAAGGCGGCAATGAAGCCCTCGCGCCGCTGCATCGCGCGGTGATCGTCGGCGGTGGCAATGCCCACGCGCTGCCAGCCCCGGGCGAGGCAGAAGCCCGCCAACGCACCGCCCACCTTGAGGTGCGAGAAGCCCACCAGCATGTCCACCGGGCGCTGCGACAGGTCCCAGATTTCCACCACTGGTACGCGCGCGCGCCGCAGCCGCTCCCGCGCCGCCTCTGACTGGATCAGGCCTGCGAACACGATGCCATCGGGCTGGCGGCTGATCATGGTGTTGAGTACGGCCTCTTCACGCATGGCGTCGTAGCGGGTCTGGCCCAGCAGCACCTGGTAGCCCTCTTCCGCCAGCGTCTCGGTCAGCGTCTGGACGGATGGCAGGAACTGCGCGACCGACAGCGCCGGCACGATGCCCGCGACCATGCGGCTGCGACGTGACTTGAGGCCGCCGGCGAGAAGGTTTGGGATGTAGCCCGTTGCCTCCACTGCCTGCTGCACCAGGGCAATGGTCTTGGGCGACACCAGGGCAGGATTGCTGAGGGCCCGCGAGGCCGTGATCGGCGAGACGCCTGCTGCACGTGCAACGTCGTGCAGCGTGGCGGGCTTGAGGGGCGGAGAAACGCTCATGGCAGGAAGGCCCGGGAGCCTAACAGCTTCACGCCCGACGACGCTCGCGGCCCCGGGGCGTCCGTGCCGCGGCACCCCTTGCCGAAGCGCGCGCACCCAGTCGCGTAGGAGGGCACGTTGACAGCGGAAATGACAACGATATCATTCGACCGCCGTCCGTTCCGGCACTCCAACAGTAATGACAAGCCGGATCTGCGCGCCAAAATGACAACGTTGTCATTTCAGCCCATCCAATCAGGAGACATCATGAAGAAATTCCTTTGCGCAGCATTGGCCGGCCTGTCACTGGCCGCGGCCGCCGCCGACGCCTGGCCGAACAAGACCGTCACGCTGGTCGTGCCCTTCCCTCCCGGCGGCTCCACCGACCAGGTGGCCCGGGCGCTGATGCCGGTGATGAGCGAGTCGCTCAAGCAGAGCTTCATCGTGGACAACCGGGCCGGCGCCACCGGCACCATCGGCGCCACCTTCGTCAAGCGCGCGCCGGCCGATGGCAACACCTTCCTGGTCACCTCCCTCGGCCCGCTGGTCATCGTGCCGCACCTGATGAAGGGCCTGCAGTTCGATCCGCTCAAGGACTTCGATCCGATCACCGTGGCCGTGGCCTCGCCCAACGTGCTGGTCGTGCCGGCCGCGTCACCGCACAAGAGCGTGGCCGACGTCATCGCCTACGAGAAGGCCAATCCGGGCAAGATGACCTTCGCCTCCGCCGGCGCCGGCTCCAGCGACCACCTGACGGCCGAGCTGTTCTGGCAGCAGACCGGCACCACCGGCATCCATGTGCCCTACAAGGGCGGCGGTCCGGCCCATACCGACCTCATGGGTGGCCAGGTGGATGCCTCCTTCCAGAACGTGAACGCCGTGCTGCAGTACATCAAGGCCGGCCGCATGCGCCCGCTGGCCGTGACCAGCGCCAAGCGATCGCCGGTGCTGCCCGACGTCCCCACGCTGTCGGAGCTGGGCGTCAAGGGCGTCGAAGTGACCTCCTGGCAGGCCATCGTGGCCCCCAAGGGCCTGCCGGCGGACGTTCGTGAGAAGGCCGCCGCCGCCTTCGTCGCCGCCCTCAACGACCCGCGCGTCAAGGACCAGTTCACCGGCATCGGCTTCGAGATGGTGACCAACACGCCGGCCCAGTTCGCCACCTTCATGCAGGCCGAGTCCGCCCGCTGGAAGAAGGTGATCGAGACCGGAAAGATCTCGCTCGACTGAGCATCGACCTCGCCCTGCCCCGCACGCTTCCCTCCTGCACGCCATGTCCCACGACCGCATCACCTGGATCCGCCTGTCCTCCTGCTACCTTCCTCTGGCCACGCCCATCAGCGACGCGAAGGTGCTCACCGGGCGGCAGAAGCCGATGACCGAGATCGCCATGCTCTTCGCGGAGGTGGAGACGAAGGACGGGCACCGCGGGTTGGGCTTCTCGTATTCGAAGCGCGCCGGCGGTCCCGGCCAGTTCGCGCACGCGAAGGAGGTGGCGCCCGCGCTGCTGGGCGAGGACCCGAGCGACATCGCGCGCCTGTGGACCAAGCTGTGCTGGGCCGGCGCCTCGGTCGGCCGCAGCGGCATGGGCGTGCAGGCCATCGGCGCCTTCGACGTGGCGCTGTACGACCTCAAGGCGCGGCGCGCCGGGCTGTCGCTGGCCAAGTTGCTGGGGGCGCAGCGCGAGTCGGTGCGCTGCTACAACACCTCCGGGGGCTTCCTGCATACACCCATCGACCAGCTCAAGGTGAACGCGGCCGCGTCCATCGAACGCGGCATCGGCGGCATCAAGCTGAAGGTGGGCCAGCCCGACGGCAAGATCGACATCCAGCGTGTGGAGGCCGTGCGCCAGCACCTGGGCGACCATGTGCCGATCATGGTGGATGCCAACCAGCAGTGGGACCGGCCGACGGCGCAGCGCATGTGCCGCATCTTCGAGCAGTTCAACCTGGTGTGGATCGAGGAGCCGCTGGACGCCTACGACCACGAGGGTCACGCCGCACTGGCAGCCACCTTCGACACGCCCATCGCCACCGGCGAGATGCTCACCAGCGCCGCCGAGCACGGCGACCTGATCCGCCACCGCGCCGCCGACTACCTGATGCCCGATGCCCCGCGCGTGGGCGGCATCACGCCCTTCCTCAAGATTGCGGCCCAGGCCGAGCATGCCGGCCTGATGCTGGGGCCCCATTTCGCCATGGAACTGCATGTGCACCTGGGTGCCATCTACCCGACCGAACCCTGGGTCGAACACTTCGACTGGCTGGAACCGCTGTTCAACGAACGGCTGGAGATCGCGGGCGGCCGAATGTTGGTGCCCACGCGCCCGGGCCTGGGCCTGTCGCTGAGCGAGCAGGCCCGCAGCTGGACCCGCGAGACGGCCGAAGTGGGCGAACGCGCCTGAGCGTCCATTCGCGCCTTGACCCGACGAAGATCCCCCGATGAGCTCCACCCGCCCGCCCCTTCGCATCGCCATGCATCCCGCCGACAACGTGGCCATCGTGGCCAACGACGGCGGACTGCCGGCCGGCACCGTGTTCGCCGATGGCCTTACGCTGGTCGACAAAGTGCCCCAGGCCCACAAGGTGGCGCTGGAGGACATCCCCGAAGGCGGTGCCGTGCGCCGCTACGACGTGGTCATCGGCTATGCGCTCAAGCCCATCCCGCGCGGCAGCTGGGTGCACGAGCGCCTGCTGCGCATGCCCGAGGCGCGCTCGCTGGAAGGCCTGCCCATCGCCACCGTGCGGCCCGAGCCGCTGCCGCCCCTGGACGGCTACACCTTCGAGGGCTACCGCAATGCCGACGGCTCGGTCGGCACCCGCAACATACTGGCCATCACCCAGACGGTGCAGTGCGTGGCCGGTGTGACCGACTTCGCCGTGCAGCGCATCAAGGCCGAGTTGCTGCCGCGCTATCCGAACGTGGATGACGTGGTGGCGCTCGAGCATTCATATGGCTGCGGCGTGGCCATCGACGCGCCCGATGCGGTGGTGCCGATCCGCACGCTGCGCAACATCAGCCTCAACCCCAACTTCGGCGGCGAGGTGATGGTGGTCAGCCTGGGCTGCGAGAAGCTGCAGCCCGAGCGGCTGCTGCCGCCGGGCAGCATCCCGCTCGTCGACGAGCGAAACGTCGCCGACGTCGGCAAGGCCGAGGAAGCCCCGCTGGACGTGGTCTGCCTGCAGGACGAGGCCCACGTGGGCTTCATGTCCATGGTCGATTCCATCCTGCGGCAGGCCGAGGTGCACCTGGCGCGCCTCAATGCCCGCCGCCGCGAGACGGTGCCGGCCAGCGAGCTGGTGGTGGGCGTGCAGTGCGGCGGCAGCGATGCCTTCAGCGGCGTCACAGCGAACCCGGCGGTGGGCTTCTGCACCGACCTGCTGGTGCGCGCCGGCGCCACCGTGATGTTCAGCGAGGTGACCGAGGTGCGCGACGGCATCGACCAGCTCACGGCCCGCGCCGCCACGCCGGAGGTGGCGCAGGCCATGATCGAGCAGATGGCCTGGTACGACGCCTACCTGCAGCGCGGCCAGGTGGACCGCAGTGCCAACACCACGCCGGGCAACAAGAAGGGCGGCCTGTCCAACATCGTCGAAAAGGCCATGGGCTCCATCGTCAAGAGCGGAAGCGCGCCCATCAGCGGCGTCGTGGCGCCGGGCGAGAAGGCGCGGCAGAAAGGGTTGCTGTATGCCGCCACGCCCGCCTCGGACTTCATCTGTGGCACGCTGCAGCTGGCCGCCGGCATGAACCTGCATGTGTTCACCACCGGCCGCGGCACGCCCTACGGCCTGGCCGAGGCGCCGGTCATCAAGGTGGCCACCCGCAGCGATCTGGCGCGCCGCTGGCACGACCTGATGGATGTCAATGCGGGCCGCATCGCCGATGGCGAGGCCAGCATCGAGGACATGGGCTGGGAGCTGTTCCGCCTGATGCTGGATGTGGCCTCGGGCCGCAAGAAGACCTGGGCCGAGCAGTGGAAGCTGCACAACCAGCTGGTGCTGTTCAACCCGGCGCCGGTGACCTGACCGCAGGCCTGCACCGTACAAATCCCGGGGCGGCTTGCGGGAACCCCCTCGATAGAATCGAACGCCCACGATCGCCGGTGTCCCCTTGTCCGACCGTTTCGCCGTTCTCCCCCAGTACCTCTATCCCAAGCAGGCATTGACCTCCTTCGCAGGCTGGGTGGCCGGCAAGGAGCGCGGCGCACTGACGACCTGGATCATCCGCAACTTCGTCGCCAAGTACGGCGTCGACATGAGCGAGGCGATCGAGAGCGACATCGCGCGCTACGCGAGCTTCAACGACTTCTTCACCCGCGCCCTCAAGCCCGGCGCCCGGCCGATCGCCGACGCACCGCTGGTCTGCCCGGTGGATGGCGCCATCAGCCAGTTCGGCCCCATCGCGGGCGACCAGATCTTCCAGGCCAAGGGCCACCGCTATTCCACCACGGCCCTGGTCGGCGGTGATGCCGGCCTGGCGGCGCAGTTCCAGGACGGCAGCTTCGCCACGCTCTACCTGAGTCCGCGCGACTACCACCGCATCCACATGCCCTGCGATGGGCGGCTCACGCGCATGATCTATGTGCCGGGGGCGCTGTTCTCGGTCAATCCGACCACGGCGCGCGGGGTGCCGGGGCTCTTCGCCCGCAACGAGCGGGTGGTCTGCGTCTTCGAGAGCGACCACGATCCTTTCGTGCTGGTGCTGGTGGGTGCCACCATCGTCGGCAGCATGGCGACCGTCTGGCATGGCGTGGTCAATCCACCACGCGGCGGCGAGATCCGCGAATGGCGTTACGACGATCCGGCCCTGCGCTTCGTCAAGGGCCAGGAGATGGGACGCTTCCTGCTGGGCTCGACGGTGGTGATGCTCTTTCCGCCGCCGGCCCTGTCGTTCAACAAGGACTGGGCGCCAGGGCACGCGGTGCGTCTGGGCGAGCCGATGGCCGGTGCGGGTGCGCACCGATAGACTGCGACACGACCGGCCGCAGTGCCGGCACCAGCCCCGAGACGACATCCCGGGCCGCCCCGAGCCCACGACGAGGAGGGTTTGCCGATGAGCTCCAAAGACCAGGCCGCCGTGCGGCAACTGCTGGCGCTGCTCGAAGCGCGGTATGCGCTGCGCGTGCTGTGGGCCCTGAGGGACGGCCATCCGCAGACCTTCCGCCTGCTGCAGGACAGCGTGGGCGGCATCACGCCCAACACCCTCAACACCCGCATCAAGGAACTGCGCGAGGCCGGCCTGCTGTGCCATGGCGGCGACGGCTACTGCCTCACCACCAGCGGTCAGGACCTGCTCAAGCGCCTGTCCGACCTGCAGGCCTTTGCCGGCCGCTGGCAGGTCGGTCTCGTCAAGAAGACACCCGCGACACCCGCCGAGGCATCGCCCTCCGCCTAAACTCGCGCGTTTGCCCCCGCCGCCCTGCATCCCTGCTGCCGGTGCGGCCCGTCCATCCAAAGGAATCTCCATGCCCACCACCGCATCCGGCCTGCAGTACGAAGACACCGTCGTCGGCGAAGGCGCCGAGGCCAGCGCCGGCCAGTACGTCCATGTGCACTACACCGGCTGGCTCTACAACGATGGCCAGCAGGGCGCCAAGTTCGATTCCAGCCTGGACCGCAACGACCCCTTCGCCTTCCCGCTGGGCGCCGGCCACGTGATCAAGGGCTGGGACGAAGGCGTGGCCGGCATGAAGGTCGGTGGCAAGCGCACGCTGATCATCCCCCCGGGCCTGGGCTACGGCGCCCGTGGCGCCGGCGGCGTGATCCCGCCCAATGCCACCCTGAAGTTCGACGTCGAACTGCTCGACGCTCGCTGAGCCCCGCGCCCCTGCGCACCCAGGCGGCCCACGACGGCCGCCTTTTTGCTTCGGCTCAATCGCCTTCCTCGATGGCCCTCGCGGCCCTCATTGGAAATTTCTTAGCCTTTGCGCAGCATCCCCACCTTGAAAAGGGCCTTGGGGCCCCTAGCTGCTGGGCAGTTTCGAACCCCAACGTTCCATCGACCATGACGGAGAACACCCCCCATTCGCCCGCCCCGGAAGGCCAACAGGCCGCCGCCGACGCCCAGAATGACGCCGTGCACACCGAGGGCACGGCCGTGCAGAACCTGGAAGCCGAGCTGGCAGAGCTGAAGGCCAAGTCGGCCGAGCTGGCCGACCAATACCTGCGCGCCCAGGCCGACGTTCAGAACGCCCGTCGCCGCGCCGACGAGGAAATCTCCAAGGCACGCAAGTTCGCCGTGGAGTCCTTCGCCGAGAGCATGCTGCCCGTGCTCGACAGCCTGGAAGCCGGCCTCGCCATCAAGGAGGCGACGCCCGAGCAGATCCGCGAAGGCGCCGAAGCCACGCTGCGCCAGCTCAAGAGCGCACTGGAGCGCAACAAGGTGATCGAGGTGGCGCCTGCCGCCGGCACCAAATTCGACCCGCACCAGCACCAGGCCATCTCGATGGTGCCCGCCGAGCAGGAAGCCAACACCATCGTGAGCGTGCTGCAGAAGGGCTACACCATCGCCGAGCGCGTGCTGCGGCCGGCCCTGGTCACCGTCGCGGCGCCCAAGTAATTCGTCATTGCTCCACAGGAAATCCCCGGCGCATCCCTTGAATATGGCCGGGTTATCCACAAGTTCAGCACAACAGATTCTTCAGATTCAGGAGTAACAACACCATGGCCAAGATCATCGGCATCGACCTGGGCACGACCAACTCGTGCGTGGCGATCATGGAGGGCAACAACACCCGCGTGATCGAGAACTCGGAAGGCGCGCGTACCACGCCGTCCATCATTGCGTATCAGGAAGACGGCGAAGTGCTGGTCGGCGCCTCGGCCAAGCGCCAGGCGGTCACCAACCCGCGCAACACCCTGTATGCGGTCAAGCGCCTGATCGGCCGCAAGTTCGAAGAGAAGGAAGTGCAGAAGGACATCGACCTGATGCCTTATGCCATCTCCAAGGCCGACAACGGCGACGCCTGGGTGGAAGTGCGCGGCAAGAAGATGGCGCCTCCGCAGATCAGCGCCGAGGTGCTGCGCAAGATGAAGAAGACCGCCGAGGACTACCTGGGCGAGCCTGTGACCGAGGCCGTGATCACGGTGCCGGCCTATTTCAACGACAGCCAGCGCCAGGCCACCAAGGACGCCGGCCGCATCGCCGGCCTGGAAGTCAAGCGCATCATCAACGAGCCCACCGCGGCCGCGCTGGCCTTCGGCCTGGACAAGCAGGACAAGGGCGACCGCAAGATCGCCGTGTATGACCTGGGCGGCGGCACCTTCGACGTGTCGATCATCGAGATCGCCGACGTCGACGGCGAGAAGCAGTTCGAGGTACTGTCCACCAACGGCGACACCTTCCTGGGCGGCGAGGACTTCGACCAGCGCATCATCGACTACATCATCACCGAGTTCAAAAAGGAACAGGGCGTCGATCTGTCGAAGGACGTGCTGGCGCTGCAGCGCCTGAAGGAAGCGGCCGAGAAGGCCAAGATCGAGCTGTCGAACTCGTCGCAGACCGACGTCAACCTGCCCTATATCACCGCTGACGCCACCGGCCCGAAGCACCTGAACATCAAGCTGACCCGCGCCAAGCTGGAAAGTCTGGTCGAGGACCTGGTCGAGCGCACCATCGCCCCCTGCCGCACGGCCATCAAGGACGCCGGCATCAGCGTGAACGACATCAGCGACGTGATCCTGGTGGGCGGCCAAACCCGCATGCCCAAGGTGCAGGAGAAGGTCAAGGAGTTCTTCGGCAAGGAGCCGCGCAAGGACGTGAACCCTGACGAGGCCGTGGCCGTCGGTGCCGCCATCCAGGGCCAGGTGCTGTCGGGCGACCGCAAGGACGTGCTGCTGCTGGACGTGACCCCGCTGTCGCTCGGCATCGAGACGATGGGCGGCGTGATGACCAAGATGATCACCAAGAACACCACGATCCCGACGAAGTTCGCGCAGACCTTCTCGACGGCCGACGACAACCAGCCGGCCGTGACGATCAAGGTGTTCCAGGGCGAGCGCGAGATCGCCTCGGGCAACAAGCTGCTGGGCGAGTTCAACCTGGAAGGCATTCCGCCGGCGCCGCGCGGCACGCCGCAGATCGAGGTGAGCTTCGACATCGATGCCAACGGCATCCTGCACGTCGGTGCCAAGGACAAGGGCACCGGCAAGGAAAACAAGATCACCATCAAGGCGAACTCGGGCCTGTCCGAGGACGAGATCCAGAAGATGGTGAAGGACGCCGAGCTGAATGCCGCCGAGGACAAGAAGAAGGTCGAGCTGGTGCAGTCGCGCAACCAGGGCGAGGCCATGGTCCACAGCGTGCGCAAGTCGCTGGGCGAGCATGGCGACAAGCTCGACGCCGGTGAGAAGGACAAGATCGAGGCCGCCATCAAGGAGCTCGAGGAAGTCCTGAAGTCCGACGACAAGGATGCCATCGAGGCCAAGACCACGGCGCTGATGACCGCCAGCCAGAAGCTGGGCGAGAAGATGTACGCCGACGCGCAGGCCGCCGCGGGTGCCGCAGGTGCTGCGGCCGGGGGCAGCGCAGGTGCGGAAAATGCAAGCGCCAAGCCGGCCGACGACAACGTGGTCGACGCCGAGGTCAAGGAAGTCAAGAAGGGCTGATTGCCTTGAGCTGACGCGGGGCTGGTCACCTGTCCAAGGGTGGTCCAGCCTCTTTTCGTTTTCCACCGAACCGCTTCCGCGCGAGTCCCATGGCAAGCAAACGCGACTACTACGAGGTCCTCGGCGTTCCCAAGAACGCGGGCGAGGACGAGATCAAGAAGGCCTATCGCAAGCTGGCGATGAAGTACCACCCTGACCGCAATCAGGGCGATGCCGCCACCGAGGCCGAGGCGAAGTTCAAGGAGGCCAAGGAGGCCTACGAGATGCTGTCGGACGCCGACAAGCGCGCGGCCTACGATCAGTACGGCCACGCTGGCGTCGACCCCAACATGCGGGGCGGCATGGGCGGGGGGCCCGAGGGCTTCGGCGGTTTCGCCGAGGCCTTCGGCGACATCTTCGGCGACGTCTTCGGCGGCGGCGCTGGGGCGCGCCGCGGCGGCGGCCGGCAGGTGTTCCGCGGCAGCGACCTCAGCTACGCGATGGAGATCACGCTGGAAGAGGCGGCTGAAGGCAAGGACGCGCAGATCCGCATCCCCAGCTGGGACGAATGCGGCACCTGCCACGGCAACGGCGCCAAGCCCGGCACGAAGCCGATCACCTGCACCACCTGCCACGGCTCGGGCGCCGTGCAGATGCGCCAGGGCTTCTTCAGCGTGCAGCAGACCTGCCCGCAATGCCGCGGCACGGGCAAGATCATTCCTGAGCCCTGCCCCACGTGCCACGGCCAGGGCAAGGTCAAGAACAACAAGACGCTCGAGGTGAAGATCCCCGCCGGCATCGACGACGGCATGCGCATCCGCAGCACCGGCAATGGCGAGCCGGGCACCAACGGCGGGCCGCCGGGCGACCTCTACATCGAGATCCGTCTGAAGAAGAACGAGGTCTTCGAGCGCGACGGCGATGACCTGCACTGCATGGTGTCGGTCAGCATGACCACCGCGGCGCTGGGCGGCGAGATCGAGGTGCCCACGCTCAAGGGTCCGGCCGCTATCGACATTCCCGAAGGCACGCAGAGCGGCAAGCAGTTCCGCCTGCGCGGCAAGGGCATCAAGGGCGTGCGTTCCAGCTATCCGGGCGACCTCTACTGCCACATCCGGGTGGAAACGCCGGTCAAGCTGACCGAGTACCAGCGCAAGCTGCTCAAGGACCTGGACGAGTCGCTCAAGAAGGGGGGCGACAAGCACAGCCCGCAGGAGAAGGGTTGGCTGGACAAGGCCAAGGAATTCTTCAGCTGATCCCGCAGGGGAGGTGCTTCGCGCCCTCCTCTGCCACCGCTCAGGCGCTGCGCGACTCCGGTCGCCAGCGCCTTTTTCGTGTCCCGGCCCGGCGGGCGCCGCGCCCGCAGCCGCCAGGAAGTGTTGTCGGCCGGCCACGCTCCCTTCGCTGGTTTCGCTGAGGTCCTCGGCCTACGCGCCTGTGGGGCGACACCGACGGACGTAGGTCTTTCCCTCGATTCCTGCGGGTTTGCATGCATGGCTCCATCCAACGGCACGTCTTTTGCGTAATAGAAGGTGTGCCAGCCGGGGTGGAACTTCGGCCCGGTGTGCGGCCCCAAGAATTGGGCGGGTTTCGGCCCCTTCATCGAAGCGCACGCCGCGCGAAGTTCTGCCGTATGCTGGAACCGCGTCTTGAGGAGTTTCCGGAGCCTGGCGGCCTGGTCATCCGCTGTGGCTCGATGTTGAATCCTGCCGACCCATTGGAGGTGTGCACCCATGGACGTCATCAGCAACTTCACCGCCCGGTACGAGCGAACGCGCGAAGAGGTCATGTCGCTGCAGGACTACCTGAACGTCTGCAAGCGCGACGCCACGGCCTACGCGACAGCCGCCGAGCGGATGCTGAAGGCCATCGGGGATCCGGAGGTGGTCGACACCCGCAACGACCCGCGCCTGTCGCGGATCTTTGCGAACAAGGTCATCAAGATCTACCCGGCCTTCCGCGAGTTCTATGGCATGGAAGACGCCATCGAACAGGTGGTCTCGTACTTCCGCCATGCGGCCCAGGGCCTCGAAGAGAAGAAGCAGATCCTCTATCTGCTCGGCCCGGTGGGCGGCGGCAAGAGCTCCATCGCCGAGCGGCTCAAGCAGCTGATGGAGCAGGTGCCTTTTTATGCCATCCAGGGCTCGCCGGTGAACGAGTCGCCGCTGGGCCTCTTCGATGCCGCCGAGGACGGCGAGATCCTGGAGAAGGAATACGGCATCCCCCGGCGCTACCTGCAGCGCATCCTTTCGCCCTGGGCTGTCAAGCGGCTGGAGGAATACGGCGGGGACATCCGGCAGTTCAAGGTCGTCAAGCGCTATCCCTCCGTCCTCAAGCAGATCGCGGTGGCCAAGACCGAGCCGGGCGACGAGAACAACCAGGACATCAGCTCGCTGGTCGGCAAGGTCGACATCCGCAAGCTCGAGACCTATGCGCAGGACGACCCCGACGCCTACAGCTATTCCGGCGGCCTCTGCCTGGCCAACCAGGGCCTGCTGGAGTTCGTGGAAATGTTCAAGGCGCCCATCAAGGTGCTGCATCCGCTGCTCACCGCCACACAGGAAGGCAACTTCAAGGGCACGGAAGGCTTCGGCGCCATTCCCTTCGACGGTGTGGTGCTGGCCCACAGCAACGAGAGCGAGTGGAAGGCCTTCCGCAACAACAAGAACAACGAGGCGTTCCTCGACCGCATCTACATCGTCAAGGTGCCGTACTGCCTGCGCGTCTCGGAAGAGATCCGCATCTACGACAAGCTGGTGCGCAACTCCTCGCTGGCCGCCGCGCCCTGCGCGCCGGGCACGCTGAAGATGATGGCCCAGTTCTCCGTGCTCACGCGCCTGAAGGAGCCGGAGAACTCCAACGTCTTCAGCAAGATGCAGATCTACGACGGCGAGAACCTGAAGGACACCGATCCCAAGGCCAAGTCGCTGCAGGAGTACCGCGACTATGCGGGTGTCGACGAGGGCATGAGTGGTGTCTCCACCCGCTTTGCCTTCAAGATCATCTCCAAGGTCTTCAACTTCGACAGCACCGAGGTTGCCGCCAATCCGGTGCACCTGATGTACGTGCTGGAGCAGCAGATCGAGCGCGAGCAGTTCCCGCCCGAGACCGAGCAGAAGTACATCGGCTACATCAAGGAGATGCTGGCGCCGCGCTACGCGGAGTTCATCGGCAAGGAGATCCAGACGGCGTACCTCGAGAGCTACTCCGAGTACGGTCAGAACATCTTCGACCGCTACGTGACCTATGCCGACTACTGGATCCAGGACCAGGAGTATCGCGACGTGGACACCGGCGAGGTCTTCGACCGTGCGGCCCTCAATGCCGAACTGGAGAAGATCGAGAAGCCCGCAGGCATCTCCAATCCGAAGGACTTCCGCAACGAGATCGTCAACTTCGTGCTGCGGGCGCGGGCCAGCAACAGTGGCCGCAACCCGACGTGGACCAGCTACGAGAAGCTGCGCACGGTGATCGAGAAGAAGATGTTCTCGAACACCGAAGAGTTGCTGCCCGTGATCAGCTTCAACGCCAAGAGCAGCGCCGACGAGCAGAAGAAGCACGAGGACTTCGTCACGCGCATGGTCGAGAAGGGCTATACGCCCAAGCAGGTGCGCCTGCTCTGCGAGTGGTACCTGCGCGTGCGCAAGTCGTCCTGACCGATCGTCTCCGCCACCATGGAGGTGCTGCACCTTGGCGATGTTCCAGCAGATCATTGACCGGCGCCTGTCGGGCAAGAACAAGTCGGTCGGCAACCGGGAGCGCTTCCTGCGCCGCTATCGCACGCAGATCCGCGACGCGGTGCGCAAGGCGGTCAGCGGCCGGGGCATCCGCAACTTGGAGGCAGGCGAGGACATCACCCTGCCGCGGCGCGACGTGTCCGAACCCACCTTCGGGCATGCCCAGGGCGGCAACCGTGAGTACGTGCACCCGGGCAACCAGGAGTACGTGCGCGGCGACCGCATCGAGCGGCCGAAGGGCCAGGGCGGCAGCGGCTCGGGCAGCGGCCAGGCGAGCGACAGTGGCGAAGGCGAGGACGATTTCGTCTTCCGACTGACGCGCGAGGAGTTCATGCAAGTCTTCTTCGAGGACCTCGCCCTGCCCCACCTGATCCGCACGCAGCTGGCCGAGGTGCCCGAGTGGAAGAGCCACCGTGCCGGCTTCACCAGCGACGGCACGCCCAACAATCTGCATGTCGTGCGCTCCATGCGCGGCGCGCTCGCGCGGCGTATCGCACTGGGCGGGCAGGACCGCAAGGACATCCGCGCGCTCGAAGCCCGCATTGCCGACCTGGCGCGCGAGCCCGAGCCGGATGCGGAACTGCTGAAGTCCTTGCAGGACGAGCTGGACGGCATCCGCCGCCGCGCGCGGCATGTGCCCTACATCGATCCCATCGACCTGCGATACCGCAGCCGGGTTCGCACGCCGGTGCCCAGCGCCAAGGCGGTGATGTTCTGCCTGATGGACATCTCCGGCTCCATGGACGAGGCGCGCAAGGACATGTCCAAGCGCTTCTTCATGTTGCTGTACCTGTTCCTGACCAAGCACTACGAGAAGATCGAACTCGTCTTCATCCGCCATCACACGCAGGCGCAGGAAGTGAGCGAGGACGACTTCTTCCATGCCACCGAGACCGGCGGCACGGTGGTCTCCAGCGCGCTGGTGCTGATGCGCGACATCATCCGCGCCCGCTACCCCAGCAGCGAGTGGAACATCTACGGCGCGCAGGCCAGCGACGGCGACAACTGGCACCAGGACAGCGGGCGCTGCCGCGAGCTGTTGGCCGATTCGATCCTGCCGCTGGTGCGCTATTACGCGTATGTGCAGGTGGCCGAGGCCGAACAGAACCTGTGGCAGGAATACACGCAACTCGAAGAGCGCTTCGGCCACTTCGCGATGCGCAAGGTGTCGAGCGCGCAGGACATCTACCCGGTGTTCCGCGATCTGTTCAAGAAGGAAGGCGCGGCAGCCGCCGCCTAAGTGGGAATGAACCCGCCAGGAGCCAAGGACACGATGACCCCGTCCCGCCTGCCCCCCGTCTTCGAGCGTGCGCCCGAGCGCCTGCCAAGCCCGTCCGACTGGACCTTCGAACTCATCGAGACCTACCACGACGAGATCGCCAGAACGGCACGGGCCTTCGGCCTGGACACCTACCCGAACCAGCTGGAGATCATCTCGGCCGAGCAGATGATGGATGCCTACGCCAGTGTGGGCATGCCGGTGCTCTACCGCCACTGGTCCTATGGCAAGCAGTTCATCGCCACCGAGAAGAACTACCGCCGTGGCCACATGGGCCTGGCCTACGAGATCGTCATCAACTCCGACCCGTGCATCTCCTATCTGATGGAGGAGAACACGATGGCCATGCAGTCGTTGGTGATCGCCCACGCAGCCTATGGCCACAACAGCTTCTTCAAGGGCAACTACCTCTTCCGGATGTGGACGGACGCCTCGTCCATCATCGACTACCTCGTCTACGCCAAGAACTACATCGCCGAGTGCGAGGAACGCCATGGCGTGGAGGCTGTGGAAGACCTGCTCGACTCCTGCCACGCGCTGATGAACTACGGCGTGGACCGCTACCGCCGGCCGCAGAAGCGGTCGCTGGCGCAGGAGAAGGAACGGCGCGCCGAGCGCGAGGCCTACATCCAGCGCCAGCTCAATGACCTGTGGCGCACGGTCCCACGCTCCGGCGCTGCGGCGCAGGACCCGCAGGCGGCGCGCCGCTTTCCGGAGGAGCCGCAGGAGAACCTGCTGTATTTCATCGAGAAGAACGCCGCCCTGCTTGAGCCCTGGCAGCGCGAGGTGGTGCGCATCGTGCGCAAGGTGGCGCAGTACTTCTATCCGCAGCGCCAGACGCAGGTGATGAACGAGGGCTGGGCCACCTTCTGGCACTACACGCTGCTCAACACCATGTACGACCGCGGACTGCTCGCCGACGGCTTCATGATCGAGTGGCTCAGCTCGCACACGGCTGTGGTGTACCAACCGCCCGTGGGCCACCGGGCCTACAGCGGCATCAATCCCTATGCGCTGGGCTTCGCGATGTACAGCGACTTGAAGCGCATCTGCGAGAAGCCCACCGAGGAAGACCGGCAGTGGTTCCCGGACATCGCCGGCTCCAACTGGCTGACGACGCTGGACTACGCCATGCGCAACTTCAAGGACGAGAGCTTCGTCGGCCAGTTCCTCAGCCCGAAAGTGATGCGCGACTTCCGCTTCTTCGCCATCCGCGACCATGAGGCCGATCCGGAACTGGAGGTGGCGGCCATCCATGACGAAGCCGGTTACCGGGCCCTGCGTGAATCGCTCGCGCGGCAGTACGACCTGGGCAGCCGCGAGCCCGACATCCAGGTGTGGAACGTGGACCTGCGCGGCGACCGCTCACTGACGCTGCGCCACACCCAGCGCAACAACCGTCCGCTGCATGAAGAAACGCCCGAGGTGCTCAAGCACGTCGCGCGGCTCTGGGGCTTCGACGTCCACCTGGAGAGCGTGGACGACAAGGGGCGCGTGGGCTATCGCAAGACGGTCAGCCCGAAGCGCAGCTGATCATCGTCAGCGGAAGCTGGCGAAGCATTGCGCCAACTCGTCCTTCCAGGCCTTCTTGGCCGTGGCATCGGCAAAGCTGCCGTCAAAGCTGTTGGCGGCCAGTTGCCAGGCCTGCGCAGACGTCAGCCCAGTGGCCGCAAAGGTCTGCAGGAAGTTCTCGTTCATGTAGCCGCCGAAGTAGGCCGGGTCGTCCGAGTTCACGGTCGCGACCAGGCCGGCACCAAGCAGCTGCCCCAGGTTGTGCTGCGACAACTGCGGGAACACGCACAGCTTGAGGTTGGAGAGCGGGCAGACCGTCAGAGGAATTCGGTCTGCGGCCAGGCGCTTCATCAGCGCAGGGTCCTTGGTGCTCTGCACGCCGTGGTCGATGCGCTCGACCTTGAGGACATCGAGCGCGCTCCACACATAGGCGGGCGGGCCTTCCTCGCCGGCATGCGCGACGAGGTGAAGGCCCAACTCGCGGCAGCGCGCGAAGACGCAGGCGAACTTCTCGGGCGGATGGCCGACCTCGCTCGAATCGAGGCCCACGCCGATGAACTGGTCCCGGAAAGGCAACGCCTGCTCCAGCGTCTCGAAGGCCGACTCCTCGCTCAGGTGGCGCAGGAAGCACAGGATCAGCGCGGCATCCACGCCCAGCGCCGTCTTGGCGTCCACGCACGCCCGGTGCAGGCCGCCGATCACCGTGGCCATCGACACACCGCGCTCGGTGTGCGTCTGCGGGTCGAAGAACATCTCGGTGCGACGCACGTTGTCGGACGCGGCGCGCTGCAGGTAGGCCCAGGCCATGTCGTAGAAGTCCTGCTCGGTGAGCAGCACGCTGGCGCCGGCGTAGTAGATGTCCAGAAAGCTCTGCAGGTTGGTGAAGGCATAGGCCTTGCGCAGTTCTTCCACGGTGGCATAGGGAATGGCCACGCCGTTGCGCTGCGCCAGCGCGAAGATCAGTTCGGGCTCCAGCGAGCCCTCGATGTGCATGTGCAGTTCCGCCTTGGGCATGGTGCGCAGCAGCTCGGGCAGGCGGGCGGCGGGGATGGCGGCGGGGTCGAAGGGCAGGCTCATGGTGGAGATGATTCAGCGATCGCGATGGCCAAGCATAAAGCGCCAGCAAAGAAAAACGGCCGCTCGAAAGCGGCCGTAGGTGTTGCCGGTGCACCCGCGGAACCGGCTCTGCCGGGCCGCCGGGTGCGCCCCTTGAGGGGGATTCGGCTACACGAAGTGAGCAAGAAACGGGGTGGTCAGTTCTTGCCGGGCACCTTGCCTTCCACGCCCTTGACGTAGAAGTTCACGCCCGACAGGAACTTGTCGTCCGCGGCAGCGCCAGCAGCGATAAGTTCCTTGCCGTCCTGGCCGACGATCGGGCCCTTCCAGATCTGGAAGGTGCCATCCTTCAGGCCCTTCTTGACCTCGTCGACCTTGGCCTTGATGTCGGCCGGCACGTCGTCGGCCACGGAGACCAGATCGATCGCGCCTTCCTTCACGCCCCACCAGGTCTGGCCGGTGGCCCAGGTGCCGTCGAGCACGTCCTTGGTGGCCTTGATGTAGTACGGGCCCCAGTTGATCACGGCCGAGGCCAGGTGGGCCTTGGGACCATAGGCGGTCATGTCGCTGTCCCAGCCGAAGGCGCGCTTGCCCTTCTCTTGCGCCGTCTTGAGCACGGCCGGCGAATCGGTGTTCTGGAACAGCACGTCGGCGCCGCCGTTGATCAGGGCCGTGGCAGCCTCGGTTTCCTTCGGCGGGCTGAACCATTCGTTGACCCACACCACATTGGTGGTGATCTTGGGGTTCACCGACTGGGCACCCAGCGTGAAGCTGTTGATGTTGCGCAGCACCTCGGGGATCGGCACCGAGCCCACCACGCCCAGCTTGTTCGACTTGGTCATGGCGCCGGCGATGATGCCGGCCATGTACGCACCCTCATAGGTGCGGCTGTCGTAGGTGCGCATGTTCTCGGCCGTCTTGTAGCCGGTGGCATGCTCGAACTTCACGTCCTTGGCGTCGCCAGCGACCTTCAGCATGGGCTCCATGTAGCCGAAGGTGGTGCCGAAGATCAGCTTCTTGCCCTGGCCCACGAAGTCGCGGAACACGCGCTCGGCATCGGCCGACTCGGGCACGCTCTCGACAAACGTGGTCTTGATCTTGTCGCCGAATTCCTTCTCCAGCGCCTTGCGACCGTTGTCGTGGGCGAAGGTCCAGCCGCCGTCGCCCACCGGGCCGACGTAGGCGAAGGCGATCTCCAGCGGTGCCGTCGACGCCGGGGCCGGCGCAGCGGCGGTGGGCGCAGGCGCCGCGGGAGCTGCCGCAGCTGGCGCCTCTTCCTTCTTGCCGCAACCCACCAGGGCGGCAGCAGCCGCGGCGGAGATGGCGGCGAGCTTGAGCAGCGAGCGCTTGTTCAGATCGGTCATTGTCTAAAGGTCCTTGGCAGCAAGACGTTGAGGGAGGTGAAAAATTCAGCGCGCATTATGAGCCGGGGTAGAACGGTTTCCCGATCGACGCAGGCATGTTGACGCGGATGAAGGCGGGGTTGCGCGAGATCAGCGCCAGCACCACGATGGTGGCCACGTAGGGCATCATGGCGAGGAACTGGCTGGGTACGTCGACGCCCACGCTCTGCAGGTGGAAACCCAGCTGCGTCACGCCGCCGAAGAGGTAGGCGCCCAGCAGCACCCGCAGGGGCCGCCAAGTGGCGAAGGTGGTGAGCGCCAGCGCGATCCACCCGCGGCCGGCCACCATGTTCTCCACCCACAGGCCGGTGTAGACCACCGACAGGTAGGCGCCCGCCAGGCCGCACAGCGCGCCGCCGGCCATGACCGCCATCAGCCGGATGCGCCGCACCGGATAGCCCAGCGCATGCGCCGACTCGGGCGACTCGCCCACCGAGCGCAGCACCAGCCCGGCCCGCGTGCGGTACAGGAACCAGATCAGCGCGAAGGTGAGCGCCACCGCGAAGTACACCAGCGGATGGTGGCGGAACAGCGCCGGCCCGATGAAGGGAATGTCGCCCAGCACAGGGATGGCGAAGGCCATGCCGCCTGGCGCCTTGGCCTGCACGTAGTTGATGCCGACGAAGGCCGAGAAGCCCACGCCGAAGAGCGACAGCGCGAGGCCCGTGGCGTACTGGTTGGTGTTGAGCCAGATCACCAGCACGCCGAACAGGCCCGCCAGCAGCGCACCCACCGCCATGCCGGCCGCAAAGCCGATCCAGGCGTTGTGCGTGTGCACATAGGCCGCGAAGCCGCCGATGGCGGCGCACAGCATCATGCCCTCGGCGCCGAGGTTGACGATGCCGGCCTTCTCGTTGATGAGCAGGCCGAGCGCGGCGATGGCCAGCACAGTGCCGGCGCTGAGCATGGCGCCCAGGAGGAGTGCGTAGCTTTCCATTCAGGCCTCCCGCCGGGCCGCCCCGAGGGAGGCCTGCGCCCCCTCGGGGGGGAGCGAATACACGAAGTGATGAGCGTGGGGGTTCATTTCTCAGGCTTCTTTTACTTGAGGGGCAACATCCGGCGTCGATGCCTGCAACGAGGCAGTGCCCGCCGTGGGCGGCACCGGCCGCGCTGCCGCCTTCATGCGCACGCGGTACGCCACCAGCGTGTCGCAGGCCAGCAGCGTGAACAGCAGCAGGCCCTGGAACACCGCCGTCAGCGACTTTGGCAGGCCCAGACGGGACTGCGCCAACTCGCCGCCGATGTAGAACATGCTCATCAGGATGGCCGAGAACACCATGCCCACCGGATGCAGCCGCCCGACGAAGGCCACGATGATGGCTGCGAAGCCGTAGCCCGCGGGCACATAGGGCGTGAGCTGGCCGATGGGGCCGGCCACTTCCAGAGCGCCGGCCAGGCCGGCGGCGCCGCCCGAGGTCAGCAGCGCGATCCACACCGCGCGCCGGGCCGAGAAGCCCGCATAACGCGCCGCCGCCGGCGCCAGCCCGCCCACCTGCTGCGCGAAGCCCAGCCGGGTGCGGAACAGGAAGACCCACAGCGCCGCCACGCCCACCAGCGCGATCACGATGCCGATGGTCACGCGCGAGCCCTTCATCAGCCGCGGGATCTGCGTCACCGCCTCGAAGGTCTTGGTCTGCGGGAAGTTGTAGCCCATCGGATCCTTCCAGGGGCCGCCCACCAGCCACAGCAGCAGCAGCGTGGCCACGTAGACCAGCATCAGGCTGGTGAGGATCTCGTTGGCATTGCACACGTCCCGCAGCCAGGCCACGATGGCCGCCCACAGCATGCCGCCCAGCACGCCCGCCAGCAGGATGGCCGGCACGATCCACGGACCGGTGTTCTTGTCGGCCAGCAGCGCCATGCCGCCCGCGGCGATGGCGCCCAGCACGAACTGACCCTCGGCGCCGATGTTCCACACGTTGGAGCGGAAGCACACCGCCAGCCCCAGCGCGATGACCAGCAATGGCGTCGCCTTGACCAGCAGCTCGCCGATGGCATAGCTGCTCTTGATCGGCTCCCAGAAGAAGACCTGCAGCCCCCGCACCGGGTCCTTGCCCAGCGCGGCGAACAGGATCACGCCGATCACCACCGTGATCAGCAGCGCCAGGATGGGCGAGCCGTAGCTCCAGAAACGCGACAGCTGCGGCCGCAACTCAAGCTTGAGCATGGATGCCCTCCTCCTTCGTGCGCACGCTGGCGCCCTCCCACAGTCCGCTCATCCATTCGCCGATCTGCGGCACGGTGGCCGCCGCCCGGTCGATGGAAGGCGACAGCCGCCCCTTGGCGATCACATGCAGCCGGTCGCTGATCTCGAACAGCTCGTCCAACTCCTCGCTGACCACCAGCACGGCGCAGCCCGCGTCGCGCAGCGCCAGGATCTCGGCGCGGATCAAGGCGGCAGCGCCCACGTCCACGCCCCAGGTCGGCTGCGACACGATGAAGAGCTTGGGCCTGGCATCGATCTCGCGGCCGACGATGAACTTCTGCAGGTTGCCGCCCGACAGCGACTTGGCCGCCGACTGCGGCCCGCCGGCCTTGACCTTGAAGCGCTCGATGATGGCGCGGGCCTGCTGCTCCAGCTGGCCGATGCGCAGCCAGCCGCCGCTGCCCACCGCGTCGTCGCGCGTGAGCAGCAGGTTGTGGGCGAGGCCCAGCGTGGGCACGGCGCCGCGGCCCAGCCGCTCCTCCGGCACGAAATGCAGGCCCAGCCTGCGGCGCGCCCGCGGACGCAGCCGGCCGGCACCCTGGCCGAAAAGGCGGACCATGCCAGGCTCGGCCCGCACGTCCTCGCCCGACAGGGCGTAGAGCAGCTCCTTCTGGCCGTTGCCGGACACGCCGGCGATGCCCACCACCTCGCCCGCGCGCACCTGCAGCGAGACGCCGTCCAGGTCCACGCCGAACTGGTCCTCGCGCGGCAGGCTGAGGCGCTCGACCGACAGCGCGACCTCGCCCACGTTGGACGGCCGGTGCGTCAGCGGGGGCGGCTCGGCGCCGATCATCAGGCGCGACAGCGACTCGTTGGTCTCCTGCTGCGGATTGCACACGCCCGTGACCTTGCCGCCGCGCAGCACGGTGCAGGCGGTGCACAGCTCGCGGATCTCGTGCAGCTTGTGGCTGATGTAGAGGATGGAGCAGCCCTCGGAGGCCAGCTTCTTGAGCACCACGAAGAGCTTCTGCACGGCCTGCGGCGTCAGCACCGAGGTGGGCTCGTCCAGGATCAGCAGCTTGGGGTCGGTGAGCAGCGCACGGATGATCTCCACCCGCTGCATCTCGCCCACCGACAGCGTGTGGACCGGCCGCAGCGGGTCGATCTCCAGCCCGTACTCGCCGGCCTTGGCCACGATTCGGCGCGTGACGTCGGCCAGCGCCAGGCTCTTGTCCAGGCCCAGCCAGACGTTCTCGGCCACCGTCAGCGTGTCGAACAGGCTGAAGTGCTGGAACACCATGCTGATGCCCAGCTGACGCGCCTCCTGCGGATTGCGGATGGCCACCGGCTGGCCGTTGAAGTTCACCGTGCCCTCGTCCGGCTTGACCGAGCCGTAGATGATCTTCATCAGCGTGGACTTGCCGGCGCCGTTCTCGCCCAGCACGGCATGGGTTTCGCCGGGCTGGACGGTGAGCGACACGTCGCTGTTGGCGACCACCGAGGGATAGCGCTTGGTGATGTGCGCGAGCTGGAGTCTGGGGGGGGACATGGGGGTGGCCTTCGGGGGTCGCTCTTTTAAGAAAAACGGTGAATGCTAGTCGCCTGGGGCCGGCCCGGATAGGTCAGTGACCCGGCAGGTAGATGTACTTGAACAGGAAGATCCCGCCGATCACCCACACCATCCAGTGCGCCTCCCGCGCCCGGCCGGTGATCAGCTTCAGCACCGCATAGCTGATGAAGCCGAAGGCCAGGCCATTGGCGATGGAATAGGTGAAGGGCATCGCCAGCGCGGTGATGGCCGCGGGGATGACCTCGGTGGTCTCGTTCCAGTCCAGTTCGGTCAGGTCCCTCAGCATCAAACATGCCACGAAGAGCAGGGCCGGCGCCGTCGCATAGGCCGGCACCACGCCGGCCAGCGGCGCGATGAACAGGCAGGCCAGGAAGAGCACCGCCACCGTCAGCGCCGTCAGGCCCGTGCGGCCGCCGGCCTGCACGCCCGCCGCGCTCTCTACATAGGCCGTGGTGCTGGAGGTGCCCAGCAGCGAGCCCGCGAAGATGGCGCCCGAATCGGCCAGCAGCGCCTTGTTGAGCCGGTCCATCTTGCCCGGCACCAGCAGGCCGGCACGCTTGGCCACGCCCATCAGCGTGCCGGTGGCATCGAACAGCTCGACCAGGAAGAACACCAGAATCACATTCAGGATGCCGCCAGCCAGCGCGCCCTTGATGTCCAGCTGCAGCAGCGTGGGCACGATGGAGGGCGGTGCCGACACCACGCCCTTGAACTGGTTGCCGGCAAAGAAGAAGCTGGCCAGCGTCACGGCCACGATGCCGATCAGGATGGCGCCCGGCACCTTGAGCCGGTCCAGCATCACGATCAAAAAGAAGCCCAGCACCGCGAGCACGGCCGCGGGCTGGTGCAGGTCGCCCAGCGTGACGTAGGTGGCCGGCGAGGCGGCGACGAAGCCCGCGCTCTTGAGCGCGATCAGCGCCAGGAAGAGGCCGATGCCCACCGTGATGGCATAGCGCAGCGACAGCGGAATGCCGCGGATGATCAGCTCGCGGATGCGGAACAGCGTCACCAGCAGGAACAGGCAACCCGAGACGAACACCGCCCCCAGCGCGGCCTGCCAGGTGAAGCCCATGTGCTGCACCACGCCGTAGGCGAAGTAGGCATTCAAGCCCATGCCCGGTGCCAGCGCGATCGGGTAGTTGGCATACAGGCCCATGATGGCCGAGCCCAGCGCGGCGATGACGCAGGTGGCGACGAACACGGCCTCCTTCGGCATGCCCGCGTCGCCCAGGATCGAGGGGTTGACGAAGATGATGTAGGCCATCGTGAGAAAGGTGGTCAGGCCTGCCAGCAGTTCGGTGCGCACGGTCGTGCCGTGCTCCTGCAGCTTGAACAGCCGCTCGATCGCATTCATGGGTCTTGTCTCCGGTGTTGTTGTGAATGAAGGAAGCGAAAGGAATCAGGGGCCGCCGGGCTGACGCAGCGAGGCGGCCGCGTTCTTGACCTGCTCGCGCAGCCACTGGGCCGCACTCGACGAATGCGTGCGCTCGTGCCAGAGCTGGTAATAGAGCAGGCGCGGCAAGGTGGCCGGGCAGTCGAGGATGCGCACCGGCAGCTGCTGCGCAAAGCGCTCGCAGAACTGGCGGCCGGTGGTCAGCACCAGCAGGCTGCTGGCCACCATCTGCGGAATCAGGCTGAAGTGCGCGCAGCGCGCCGTGATGTTGCGCTGGCGCCCGATGGCGTCGAGCAGCTGGTCGATGATCCCGCGCGCGCCCGGGTGCGTGGGCGTCGGCGCGATGTGCTCGGCCTCCAGCCAGGTCTCGAAGTCCCAGCCGCGGCGCACCGCGGGGTGCTCCTGGCTCACCATCGACACCACCTCGTCGCCGAATAGGCGCGACATGTGCAGGTCTTCGGGCGGCTTGAGCCAGTTGCCGATCACCAGGTCCAGCGTGCCTTCGGCCAGGTGGGCGTGGTAGTCGGAATCGGACGAAAGCGGATGGATCTCGATGCGCGTGAGCGGTGCCAGCCGCTTGATCTGGGTCACCACCAGCGGCAGGAACAGCGGATCGAGGTAATCGTTGGCGGCGATGCGGAAGGTGGTGGCCGCCGTCTGCGGATCGAAGCCGCGCACGTCCGAGAACAGCATCTCGGCGGCGCGGAGGATGCTGGCTGCGGGCTCGATCATGCGCAGGCCTGCCTCGGTGGGCACCATGCCGGAGCCCGAGCGCACCAGCAACGGATCGCCCGACAGCTCGCGCAGCCGCTTGAGCGCGGCCGAGACGGCCGGCTGGTACATGCCCAGCCGCAGGGCAGCGCGCGAGACGCTGCGGTCGGTGAGCACGGTGTAGAGCACCCGGATGAGGTGCAGATCGATCTTGTCGAAGAGGGCCTGGTCTCGCATGGGGCCTCACTCTGCCAGAGACAGGCGACGCCCGGCCCCGTGGCGGGGCCATGGCGACGACGGTCCCGGCCGAACGATCAGGCGGCGGCGGGAGCGGACTGGACCGCGTTCAGTGCACGCAGGATCGCTTCGCTGGTGGCCGGTGCCCGCAGCGGTGGATCGACCCGGTGGCCGCCCGCGGCCGACACGGCATCGCGGATGGCAAAGAACACCGAGAAAGGCAGCAGTAGCGGCGGCTCGCCGACAGCCTTGCTGCGGTGGATGGAATCCTCGGCATTGGGGCCGTCGAAGAGCCGCACGTTGAACACCGGCGGGCAGTCGTTGGCCGTGGGGATCTTGTAGGTGCTGGGCGCGTGCGTCAGCAGCTTGCCGTTGCCCGGGTGCCAGACCAGCTCCTCGGTGGTGAGCCAGCCCATGCCCTGGATGAAGGCGCCTTCGACCTGGCCGATGTCCACCGCGGGGTTGAGCGAACGGCCGGCATCGTGCAGCACGTCGGCACGCAGCAGCTTCCATTCGCCGGTCAGGGTGTCGATGACCACCTCGCTCACCGCCGCGCCATAGGCGAAGTAGTAGAAGGGATGGCCCTGCATGGTCTGTGCGTTCCAGTGCAGGCCGGGCGTGCTGTAGAAGCCGTCGGACCACAGTTGCACCCGGTCGGTGTAGGCCTCGGCCACCAGCGTGGCGAAGGTGAGTTCGCGCCCGGCCACCTGCACCTTGCCATTGGCGAATTGCACCGCGTCGGGCGTGCCGCCATGGCGGCGCGCGGCGAAGTCGGCGAGCCGCTCGCGGATCTGGCGGGCCGCGTCCTGCGCGGCCTTGCCGTTGAGGTCGGCGCCGGTCGATGCGGCCGTGGCCGAGGTGTTGGCCACCTTGGTCGTGTCGGTCGCCGTGGCGCGCACACGCTCGAATTCCACGCCCAGCTCGTGCGCCACCACCTGCGCCACCTTGGTGTTCAGGCCCTGGCCCATCTCGGTGCCGCCGTGGTTCACGAGGATGGAGCCGTCGGTGTAGACGTGCACCAGCGCCCCGGCCTGGTTGAAGTGCGGCACGTTGAAGCTGATGCCGAACTTGATCGGCGTGAGCGCCATGCCGCGCTTGAGCACCGAGCTCTTGGCGTTGAAGGCCGCGATGGCCTCGCGACGCTCGCGATAGCTGCTCGAATCCTCGAGCTGGTCGACAAGCTCGTGGATCACGTTGTCGCGCACCGTCTGGCCGTAGGGCGTGACGTTGCGCTCGGTCTTGCCGTAGAAATTGGCACGGCGCACGTCGAGCGCATCGCGGCCGAGCTGGCGGGCGATGGAGTCGAGCACGTACTCCACCGCGATGGCGCCCTGCGGCCCGCCGAAGCCGCGGAAGGCGGTGTTGCTCTGGGTGTTGGTGCGGCCCGAGAAGCCATGCATGCTCACCTCGGGCAGCCAGTAGGCGTTGTCGAAGTGGCACAGGGCGCGGGTCATCACCGGGCCGGACAGGTCGGCAGAGTGGCCGGCGCGCGAGACCATGCTGATCTCGGCGCCGAGGATGCGGCCTTCGTCGTCGAAGCCCACTTCGTACTCGTACCAGAAGCAGTGACGGCGGCCGGTGATCAGGAAATCGTCGTCGCGGTCCGGGCGCAGCTTGACGGGGCGACGCAGCTTGTTGGCCGCCACGGCGGCGATGCAGGCGAACAGGCCCGACTGCGACTCCTTGCCGCCGAAACCGCCACCCATGCGCCGGCATTCGATGTGCACCTCGTTGGAATGCAGGTGCAGCGCATGCGCCACCAGGTGCTGCATCTCGGTGGGATGCTGGGTCGAGCAGTAGACCTGCATCGTCCCGCCTTCCTTGGGGATGGCGTAGCTGATCTGGCCTTCGAGGTAGAACTGCTCCTGGCCGCCGACGTCGAGTTCGCCCTTCAGGCGGTGCGGCGCGGCCTCGATGGCGGCACGCACGGCCAGCCCCTTGTCGCTGCGGGTCAGGTGCATGGGCGGCACCACGTACTGGCCGCGGGCATGCGCCTGCTGCGGCGTCAGCACCGGCTCGGCCGGTGCCACGCGCGCGGCTTCCTTGGCGCGCGCGGCGGCGCGGCGGGCCTCGGTGCGGGTGCGGGCGATGACGGCAAAGAGTGGCTGGCCCAGGAAGCGGATCTCGCCGTCACAGAGCAACGGATCGTCATGCACGATCGAGCCACAGTCGTTGGCGCCCGGAATATCGTCGGCCACGATCACGTCCACCACGCCGGGCATGGCGCGGATGGCGTCCAGGTCCAGCCCTTCCAGCCGGCCGGCCGCCACGGGCGACAGGCCCAGCGCGCAATGCAGCGTGCCGGCCAGCTCGGGCAGGTCGTCGGTGTAGGTGGCCTCGCCGGCCACGTGCAGATGGGCGGATTCGTGCGGGCGGCTGATGCCCACGCGGGCGCCCTGGGCCAGGGCCTGGGCTTCGGCCCGGGTGTCGATGCGGGCGGCCGTGTTGGCGGCGTAGTCGGCGAAGGCCTCAGCGGACTGCAGCAGGGCGGGGTCGATCGGCTTGTTCATCGTTCAGGCTCCGAAGGCAGGGGCGTGGGGCATCACCGTCCAGACGCTGGTCTCCTGCGCCTCCAGCGGCTCGTCGGCGCGCGTCTCCAGCCAGAAGCGCTGCAGCAGGTTCTGCGCCACCTGCAGCCGGTAGTCGGCCGAGGCGCGCAGGTCGGTCATCGGCTTGAAGTCCTGGGCAAGTGCGGCCTTGGCGGCTTCGACGGTCTGCTGGGTCCAGGGCTTGCCGACGAGGGCGGCCTCGGCCTGGGTGGCACGGCGCACGATGGCGGCCATGCCGCCGTAGGCCAGGCGGATGCTGCGCACCACCTCGCCGTCCAGCTCCAGCGCGAAGCCGGCGCACAGGGCCGAGATGTCGCAGTCGAAGCGCTTGCTGATCTTGTAGCCGCGCAACTGGCGCTCGAAGGCCGACAGCGGCAGCGCGATGCCCTGCACGAACTCGCCGCTCTGCAGCTGGTTCTTCATGTAGTCGACGTAGAAGTCGGTCAGGGGCATGCGGCGCACGCAGTGGCCCTTGCGCAGTTCCACCTCCGCATCGAGCGCCATGAGGATGGGCGGCGAGTCGCCGATGGGCGAGCCGTTGGCCACGTTGCCACCCAGCGTGCCCGCATGGCGGATGGGCGGCGAGGCGAAGCGCAGCCACACGTCCTGCAGCGAGGGCGCGCGCTGCACGATGGCGGACCAGGCGTCTTCCAGCGAGACGGCGGCGCCGATCCACAGCTCGTCCTGCTCCACCACGTCGATGCGCTTGAGCTCGGGCACGTTGCCGATGTAGAGGATGTCGCCCAGGTCGCGGAACTGCTTGTTGACCCACAGGCCGATGTCGGTGGAGCCGGCCAGCAGCCGCGCCTGCGGCTTGGCCACGCGCAGTTCCGCGAAGGCCTCCAGGCTGACGGGTGCGTGGAAGTGGTCAGTGCGGTGGCCGAGCGGCGCGGCGTAGTCGAAGGTGGCGTCGGTGCGCAGGGCCTGCAGTGCCTGCACCACGGGGGCGGTATCCAGCCTGACCGGCGGCAGGTCGAACATCTTCTGGCCCGCGTCGAGGATGGGCCGATAGCCCGTGCAGCGGCACAGGTTGCCCGACAGCTCGTCGGCCAGCTGCTGGCGCGTCGGCCGGCTGCCGCGCTCGCCGTGCTGCTCGTAGCTGGCCCACATCGACATCACGAAGCCCGGGGTGCAGAAGCCGCATTGCGAGCCATGGCAGTCCACCATGGCCTGCTGCACCGGGTGCAACTGCTGGACGGGATGCTTGGAATGCCGCTCGCCGTCGTGCACGCAGGCGGTCTGCGCCTTGAGGTCCTCGACGGTGAACAGCGCCTTGCCATGCAGCGTGGGCAGGAACTGGATGCAGGCGTTGACCGTCTGCAGCTTCAGCCCGCCGACGGCGCCGGATTCACCTTCGGCGGCCAGTTCGCCGATCACCACGGTGCAGGCGCCGCAGTCGCCCTCGTTGCAGCCTTCCTTGGTGCCGGTGCAACGCGCGTCCTCGCGCAGCCAGTCGAGCACGGAGCGCGTGGGATGCACGCCGTCGACCGCCACCACGCGGCCGCGGTGGAAGAACTGGATGGGTTGGGTGAAGGTGCTCATGGATCTCGTGGGGGCAGCGAAGCCGCAGGCGGCGCGGCGATGGGCGAAGTTAGTCGGAGTCGAGCTTACGCGGATACGCCCTGGGCCATAGAGGCCATCCGCCAATCGTTATGCGCCGCGCGTGGGCACCCTCGCCATGCACCGTGGCGTCACCTGCGCGACCCATGCTGGTGCCGCAGGCCCTGCGGCGGTGCAGCATCCGGTCAGGCCGGCAGGCCAGTGTCGTCGCCGAACAGGCGCACGATCTCGCCGCGCAGCCAGCGGTTGGGCGCATCGTCCTCGAAGCGGCGGCTCCAGTGCAGGGCCACGCCGAAATCGCGCAGGGGAAAGTCGGGCTCGACGATGGCGAAGCCGGCGCCTTCGCCGAAGCTGCGGGCGATGTTGCGCGGCATGACCACCGCCAGGTCGGTGTCGCGCACGATGGCAGGCAGCACCATGAAATGCTCGGTCACCAGCCGCACGCGCTCCTCCAACTCCATCAGCTGCAGGATGCGCAGGGTGTCGGCATGCGAGCGCACGGCCACGAAGTCCAGCGTCTGCAGCGCCGCCAGCAGCGCCTTGCCGCGCAGGGTGCGGCGGGCGAAAGGATGACCGTCGCGCACCAGCACGATGTAGCGGTCGTTCAGCAGGTGCTGGCGCCGCGTGTCCTTCACCTTGGGCAGGAAGCCGAAGGCCAGGTCGATGCGGCCCTCGTCCAGCGCGGCGGCGATGTCCTGCGGGCGCAGCGGCAGCGTCTCCAGCCGCACGCCGGGCGCCAACGCGCGCAGGTGCTGCATCAGCGGCGGCAGGAAGCGGCCCTCGCCGATGTCGCTCATGTGGATACGGAAGGTCTTGCGCGAGCGGGCCGGGTCGAAGCGCTCGGGCTCGGCCACGGCCTCATGGAGCGCCGCGAGCGCCGCCCGCACGGCCGGCGCCAGCCGCTCGGCCCGCGGCGTGGGCGCCACGCCGCCGGCCACCCGGGTGAACAGCGCGTCGCCCAGCGCCAGCCGCAGCCGCGTCAGGCCATGGCTGACCGCCGGCTGGGTGAGGCCCAGGGCCTCGGCGGCGCGGCTCACGTTGCGGGTGTGGTGCACGGCATCGAAGACGCGCAGCAGGTTCAGGTCCAGCTTTTCCATATGCACGCCGTTCATAACACTTAGCGGGTCCATTGCATTGAGGACATGCCCCAGGCGCCGGACACTCCGCGCTTTCGCATGAGCGGCCCCCCGGGCCGCGGTGGCCGACGCCCCTGGACGCGCGGCCAGGCCCCCACGACGGAGAGACAAGAACATGGAAGTTTCCTTCAGCAAGGAAGTGCAGGCGCTGCGCCTGGGCGCGGGCCAGACCTTCCACGGCGAGGGCATCCTGGCCATCACCAAGGGCCTGCTGCAGGCCGGCGTGGCCTACGTGGGCGGCTATCAGGGCGCGCCGGTGTCGCACCTGCTGGACGTGATGGTGCAGGGCCGCGACTACATGCAGGAGTTGGGCGTGCACGTCGAGGCCTGCTCCAACGAGGCTTCAGCCGCGGCCATGCTGGGCGCCTCCATCCACTACCCGCTGCGCGGCGCCGTCACCTGGAAGTCCATCGTCGGCACCAACGTGGCGGCCGATGCCCTTTCCAACCTCAGCTCGCCGGGCGTGACCGGCGGCGTGCTGATCGTGGTGGGCGAGGACTACGGCGAAGGCGCCAGCGTGATCCAGGAGCGCACCCATGCCTATGCGCTCAAGTCCAGCCTGTGCCTGCTGGACCCGCGCCCCCACCTGCCGACCATGGTGCGCATGGTGGAGGAAGGCTTCAACCTCTCCGAGGCCTCGAGCATGCCCTGCATGATGGAGCTGCGCATCCGCGCCTGCCACGTGCGCGGCAGCTTCGACTGCAAGGACAACCGCGCCCCGGCCGTCAGCACCCGCAGCCTGATGGAGGAGCCGGCCCGCTTCGACTACGAGCGCCTGGCCCATCCGCCCGTCACCTTCGGCCACGAGAAGCGCAAGAGCGCCGAGCGCATTCCGGCCGCGCAGCGCTACATCGCCGAGCACGGCCTGAATGAGCTGATGCCCGGCCCACGCGAGGACCTGGGCATCGTGGTGCAGGGCGGGCTCTACAACGCCCTCATCCGCGCGCTGCAGCAGCACGGCCTGGCCGATGCCTTCGGCCAGAGCGAGATCCCGATCCTGGTGCTCAACGTCACCTATCCGCTGGTGCCGGCGCAGATCGTCGACTTCGCCGCCGGCAAGCGCGCCCTGCTGGTGGTGGAGGAAGGCCAGCCCGAGTACATCGAGCAGGACATCGCGACGCTGCTGCGCCGCCGCGACCTGCAGACGCCGCTGCACGGCAAGGACCTGCTGCAGATGGCGGGCGAGTACACCACCGAGGTGTTGACCCGTGGCCTGGCCGCCTTCGCCGCGCGCTACCTGCCCGAGGGCGCCGGCCAGACCGGTACCGACTGGCTGGCCGCCAACGACGCGCGCCGCCGGGCCGTGGCCGAGCTGCTGGGCAAGCCGCTGCCGGGGCGGCCGCCGGGCTTCTGCATCGGCTGCCCGGAGCGGCCGGTGTTCTCGGCCCTCAAGCTCGCGCAGCAGGAAGTGGGCAAGGTGCACATCGCCGCCGACATCGGCTGCCATGCCTTCGGCACCTTCGAGCCCTTCAGCGGCGGCCATTCGATCCTGGGCTACGGCATGAGCCTGGCCAGCCGCGCGGGCGTCTCGCCCATGATGCAGCGGCGGGTGCTGTCGATCATGGGCGACGGCGGCTTCTGGCACAACGGCCTGCTCACCGGCGTGCAGAGCGCCCTCTTCAACGGCGACGACGCCGTGCTGCTGATCTTCAAGAACGGCTACACCAGCGCCACCGGCACGCAGGACATCATCTCCACGCCCGACGAGGACACCAAGGCCCGCGCCGAGGACAAGCAGCAGAGCCTGGCCCACAAGAACCACACCATCGAGGACACGCTGCGCGGCCTGGGCGTGAAGTGGATGCGTACGGTCCATACCTACGAGGTGGCGACCATGCGGGCCACGCTGACGGAGGCCTTCACGACCTCCTTCGAAGGGCTGAAGGTCATCATTGCCGAAGGCGAATGCCAGCTGGAGCGCCAGCGCCGCATCAAGCCCTGGATCGCACAGCTGCTCAAGAAGGGCGAGCGCGTGGTACGCGTGAAGTACGGCGTGGACGAGGACGTGTGCAACGGTGACCACGCCTGCATCCGCCTGTCGGGCTGCCCCACGCTGACACTCAAGGACAACCCCGACCCGCTGAAGGTGGACCCGGTGGCCACCGTCATCGACGGCTGCGTGGGCTGCGGCCTGTGCGGCGCCAATGCGCATGCGGCCACGCTGTGCCCCAGCTTCTACCGGGCCGAGGTGGTGCAGAACCCGCGCTGGCACGAGCGGCTGCTGCACGGCCTGCAGTCCGCCCTGGTGCGCGCCCTGCGCCCGGCATGAGGAGCAACCCATGCCCGCTTCGCTCCATCCCCGCTTCCACACCATGAATCCCATCGCGTCCGCGAATCAACGCCCCCTCACCCTGCTCCTGTGCGCCCTGGGCGGCGAAGGCGGCGGCGTGCTCACCGAATGGCTGATCGAGGCCGCCCGCCATGCGGGTTACGCGGCGCAGAGCACCTCGGTGCCCGGCGTGGCCCAGCGCACCGGCGCCACCACCTACTACGTCGAGGTCTTCCCGGTGCCGCTGGCGCAGCTGCAAGGGCGCCAGCCGGTGTTCAGCCTGGTGCCAGCCCCGGGCGCGCTGGACGTGATCGTCTCCTCCGAGTTGCTGGAGACCACGCGCCAGATCGCCAATGGCATGGCCGACCCAACGCGCACCCAGGTCATCACCTCCTCCAGCCGCAGCCTGACCACGGCCGAGCGCATGGCGCTGGGCGACGGCCGGGCCGATGCGGCGCAGCTGCTGGAGGTGGTGCGCCGCTTCAGCCGCGCGCACCAGGTGCTGGACATGGCGGCGATGGCCCGCGAATGCGGCACCGTCATCAGCAGCATCATGTACGGCGCCATCGCCGGCAGCGGCGTGCTGCCCTGGCCGCGCGCGGCCTTCGAGGCGGCGATCCACGATCCGGCCTCGGGCAAGGCGCCGGGCGCCACCGCGGCGGCCAGCCTGCGCGGCTTTGCCCGGGCCTACGAGGCGGTGAATGCACCGCGGCAGCAGGCGGCCTTCGTCGATGCGCTGCTGAAGGACCCGAAGGTGGAAGCCACGCCGGCCCCGACGCTGCCCGCCGACCTGGCCAGCCGCTTTCCGCCCGCCGTGCACGAGATGATGGCCCTGGGCCATGCGCGCACGCTGGAGTACCAGGACGGGGCCTACGCAAGTCGCTACACGGACCGCCTGGCGCGCGTGCTCGATGCCGAACGCGCGTCCGCCCCCGCGGGCGCGCACGGCTGGGCCATCACCCGCGAGATGGCCCGCTGGCTGGCCCTGTGGATGGCCTTCGACGACATCGTGCGCGTGGCCGCGCTCAAGGCCCGCGCCAGCCGCGCCGAACGGGTGCGCATGGAGGTCAAGGCCGGCGAGGCCGACCTGCTGCGCGTCTACGACCACTTCAAGCCCGGCGTGCCGGAATTCGCCGCCCTGCTCCCGCCCGCCCTCGCCCGCCGGCTGCAGGACTGGGACCGCGCCCGCCAGCGCCGCGGCCAGTCGCCGTGGGCCCTGCCGCTGAAGGTGGGCAGCCACTCGGTCATGGGCATGGCCGCGCTGCGGCTGCTCGCCAGCCTGCGCCGGCTGCGGCCCATCGGCAGCCGCTTCGCCGAGGAGCAAAGGCTGATCGAGCACTGGCTGGCCGCCGTCCAGGCCGGCGCGCGCGAGGACTGGGCCCTCGGCCACGAACTCGCGCTGTGCGGCCGCCTGATCAAGGGCTACGGCAGCACCAACGAGCGCGGCAAGGCCAACCTGCTGCACATCGTCGACCACCTGGCCCGCAGCCCAGGCCGCACGCCGGCCGAGCGCGCGCAGGCCATTGCCGCGGCCCGCGAGGCCGCGCTGGCCGACGAGGCCGGCACCGCCCTCGACGCCACCCTGCGGGCGCACGGCGCGCCGCCGCGCCCGGTGGCCGAGCAGCCCATCCGCTGGATGCGCCGGCCGCCCCGCTCGCAGGGCCAGGGCGCCTGAGACACCGAGACCCCCAATAGACCAAGAAGGAGACAAGCGATGACCTCTCATCCCCACCCCGCCATCCGCAACCGGCGCCGCCGCCTGGCGCTGACCCTGGCCGGTGCCGCGTGCGTGGCCGCCACCCTGGCGGCACCGCTGGCTGCCCATGCCCAGGCCTGGCCGACCAAGCCGATCCGCGTCGTGGTCAACTTCCCGCCCGGCGGCGCGGCCGATCAGTTGGCGCGGCTCGTGGGCCAGCCCCTGTCGGAGGCGCTGGGCCAGCCGGTCGTGGTCGAGAACCGCGGTGGCGCCAACGGCAACATCGGCGGCGAGGTGGTGGCCCGCGCCCCGGCCGACGGCTACACGCTGCTGATGAGCTCCGGCGGCATGGTGTCGGTGAATCCGCACCTGTACGAGAAGATGCCCTTCGATCCCGCCAAGGACCTGGTGCCGGTGGCCGCCGCCGCGCGCGTGCTGGTCTACCTGGTGATCCGGCCCGAGCTGCCGCCCAAGAACATCCAGGAGTTCATCGCCTACCTCAAGGCCCGGCCGGGCAAGCTCTCCTACGGCTCGCCCGGCGTGGGCAGCTCACCCCATCTGGCGGGCGAGATGTTCAAGTCGCAGACCGGCACCTTCGCCACCCATGTGCCCTACCGCGGCGCGGCGCCCGCGCTGCAGGACCTGCTGGCCGGCCAGATCGACTACTACTTCGACCCGGGCATCGCGCTGCAGCAGGTCAAGGCCGGCAAGCTGCGTCTGCTGGCGGTGGGCAGCCCGCAGCGCTCGCCGCTCTTTCCCGATGTGCCCACGCTGGCCGAGGCCGGCCTGAAAGGCTTCGACGCCGACACCGTGTTCGGCTTCTACGCGCCGGCCGGCACGCCCGCGCCGGTGATCGCGCGGCTCAACACCGAGATCAACAAGGTGCTGGGGCTGCCGATGGTGAAGGAACGCATCCAGCAACTCGGCGGCGAAGCGGCGCCCGGCACGCCGGCCGCCTTCCACGACCGCGCGATGGCCGATTCAACGCGCTTCGGGGCCATCATCAAGGAGCGGGGCATCAAGGCCGATTGAGGCCCGCCCCGCCCGCATGAGCCCCTCTGCCCTCGGCGACGGGCGAGGAGGCTCCCCGGTCGCGCCGCCGTTAACCTGCCGCCATGTCCAAGACCATCACCTACACCGCCCGCGTCGAATTCGGCGACTGCGACCCTGCCGGCATCGTCTGGTTTCCCAACTTCTTCGGCTGGATCGACGCCGCCTCGCGCCATTTCTTTGCCGGCTGCGGCGTGCCGCGCTGGGAAGAGACGACACGCACCCTCGGCGTCGTCGGCACGCCGCTGGTGGACACCCAGGCCCGCTTCGTCAGCACCGCCAGCTATGGCGACACGCTCCACTTCGCCGTGCAGGTCCGCGAGTGGCGCGAGAAGAGCTTCGTGCAGGCCTACCGCGTGACCCGCGACGACCCCGAGGGCGAGACGCTGATCCTCGAATGCGAGGAAGTGCGCATCTTCGGCGGCAAACGGCCCGACGGGCGGCTGCGCGCGCTTCCCATTCCGCCCGAGATCCGCGCCTTGTGCGAGTGAGCCGGCGCCCTGCGCCCCGGCGCGGGAGACCTCAACAGCGCGGCACACGCGCCTACACGCGGATGGGCAGCCGCAAGGGAACATCCGGCGGCTCGTGACGTCGGCCGAGCGCAGCGCCTCGACGCAGACGGCCCGCCCGTCCGGGGCCGCGGGGGCCGGGGCCGCGCCGTCCCTCCTGCCCCTACGTCCGTCCATGATCCACACCATCGCCCTGCAACCGGCCCCTGGGGGCTCGCCATCCGCCGCCAGCGGGCGCTGCAAGGGCTGCCGCGAAGGCGAGGTGCCGCTCTTTCCCTTCAGCTTCGCCTACCAGCCGATCCTGGACCTCCAGGCTGGCGAGATCTGGGCGCACGAGGCGCTGGTGCGCGGGCCGGACGGCGAAGGCGCCATGACGGTGCTCGACCAGGTCAATGCCGACAACCGCTACCGTTTCGACCAGGCCTGCCGCGTCAACGCGATCCGCATCGCCGCCGCGCTCGGCATAGACACGCGCCTGTCGATCAACTTCCTGCCGCAGGCGGTGTACCGGCCGGAGATCTGCATCCGCACCACGCTCGAGGCAGCCGACAAGTACAGCTTTCCGCGCGACCGCATCGTGTTCGAGGTGACCGAAGGCGAGCGGGTCAGCGACGGGCCCTGGCTCGCCTCCATCCTCACCGAGTACCAGCGCTGCGGCTTCCTGACGGCCATCGACGACTTCGGCGCCGGCTACGCGGGCCTGACGCTGCTGGCCGACTTCCAGCCCGATGTCGTCAAGCTGGACATGGCCCTGGTGCGCAACGTCGACACCAGCCGCGCGCGCCAGGCCATCACCCGCGGCATCCTGCGCATGTGCGAGGAGCTGGCCATCACGGTGGTCGCCGAGGGGGTCGAGACGGCCGGCGAGCGCGACTTCTTCCTGCACGAGGGCGTGCGGCTGATGCAGGGCTACCTGTTCGCCCGGCCGCGCTTCGAGTCCCTGGCGCCGAAGGCCGAGATCTTCGGCTGAACCGGCGCCGGGCGGCCCCGCCTCAGTCCGGCATCACCAGCAGCGCGCGGAAGTCGTTGACGTTGGTGTGCGTGGGCCCGGTCACCAGCAGGTCGCCGAGTGCATCGAAGAAGCCATAGGCGTCGTTGCGGTCCAGGTGGTCCGACAGCTTGAGGCCGCGTTGCGCCGCGCGGGCCAGCGTATCGGGTCCGACGAAGGCGCCGGCGTTGTCCTCCACGCCGTCGATGCCGTCGGTGTCGGCGGCAAGCGCCCACACGCCGGGCTCCCCCATCAGCGCGCCGGCCAGGCCCATGCAGAACTCGCCCGCGCGTCCGCCCCGCCCCTTGGCGGTGCCGGGCGGGCGCTGGCGCACGGTCACCGTGGTCTCGCCGCCAGACAGGATCACGCAGGGCCGCGCGAAGGGCGTGCCGTGGCGCGCCACCGCGCGGGCCAGGGCGGCGTGCACCTTGCCGACCTCGCGCGACTCGCCTTCCATGTCGTCACCCAGCACATGGGCGTCGATGCCCGCCGCGCGGGCCGCCAGCGCGGCCGCCTCCAGCGACTGCCGCGGCGTCGCGATCAGGTGCACCGCATGGCCGGCAAACGCGGCATCGGCCGGCTTGGGGGTTTCGAGGCAGCCGCCGCGCAGGCCTTCCATGACGCGGGCCGGCAACTCGATGCCGTAGCGCTGCAGGATGGCGAGGGCGTCTGCGCAGGTGCTGCCGTCGGGCACCGTGGGGCCGCTGGCGATGACGGCCGGGTCGTCGCCGGGCACGTCGCTGATGGTGAGCGTGACCACCCGGGCCGGCGCGCAGGCCGCGGCCAGCCGGCCACCCTTGATGCGCGAGAGGTGCTTGCGCACGCAGTTCATCTCGCCGATGTGCGCGCCCGATTCGAGCAGCTGGCGGTTGATGCGCTGCTTGTCCTCCAGCGTCAGCCCCTCGGCCGGAAGCGTCAGCAGCGCCGAGCCGCCGCCGGAGATCAGGCACAGCACCAGGTCGTCGGCCGTGAGGCCATGCGTGAGGGCGAGCATGCGCTCGGCGGCGCGCAGGCCGGCGGCGTCGGGCACGGGGTGCGCGGCCTCCACCAGCTCGATGCGCGACGGCACGCCCGCCGGCCGCGGCGGGATGTGGCCATAGCGCGTGGCCACCAGGCCCGACAGCGGGGCGTCCTGCGGCCAGAGGGCCTCCAGCGCCTGCACCATGGAGCCCCCGGCCTTGCCGGCGCCCAGCACCAGCGTGCGGCCGCGCGGCGGCGGGGGCAGGTACTGGCCCATGCGCGCGAGGGGCAGCGCCTGGTGCACGGCGACACGGTAGAGGTGTTCGAGGAAGGCGCGCGGCTGCTGCTTCGGATCAGGAAGGGAAGCGGACGCGGTGTCGGATGCGATCATGTTCTTTGTCTCCAGGGATCCGGCAAAGCCGCCGAGGTCTTTGAATGCGCGAGAGGACTGTACCGATGAAAACACTGCTGATCCGCCACGCGAGCTGCGTGGCGACCTTCGACGACGCGCGCACCGAGCTGCGCGATGCCTCGGTGCTGGTGCGCGGCCACCGCATCGAGGCCATCGGCCCCGCGGCCGACCTGCCGCAGCAGGCCGACGAGGTGATCGATGCCCGCGGCCATCTGGTCATGCCGGGGCTGGTCAACACCCATCACCATATGTACCAGTCGCTGACGCGCGCCATACCGGCGACGCAGGACGCGGAACTCTTCGGCTGGCTGCGCGGGCTCTACCCGATCTGGGCCGGGCTCACGCCCGAGATGGTGAACGTCTCCACGCAGGTGGCCATGGCCGAGCTGCTGATGTCGGGCTGCACCACCAGCAGCGACCATCTCTACATCTATCCCAACGGCGTGCGGCTGGAGGACAGCATCGAGGCCGCGCAGGCCATCGGCATGCGCTTCGTCGCGTCGCGCGGGGCCATGAGCCTGGGCCAGTCGAAGGGCGGCCTGCCGCCCGACCGCGTGGTGGAGGACGAGGAGGCCATCCTGCGCGACACCGAGCGCCTGATCACCACCTGGCACGACCGCAGCCACGGCGCCATGGTCAACGTGGCGGTGGCGCCCTGCTCGCCCTTCTCGGTCAGCCGCGAGCTGATGCGCGATGCCGCGGCCCTGGCCCGCCAGCATGGCGTGCGCCTGCACACCCACCTGGCCGAGAACGACCACGACATCGCCTTCACCCGCGAGAAGTTCAACTGCACGCCGGCCGAATACGCGCAGGAACTGGGCTGGCTGGGCGACGACGTCTGGCATGCCCACTGCGTCAAGCTGGACGAAGCCGGCATCGGCCTGTTCGCGCGCAGCCGCACCGGCGTGGCCCACTGCCCTTGCAGCAACATGCGCCTGGCCTCGGGCCTGGCGCCCATCCGCCGCATGCTCGACGCTGGCGTGCCCGTGGGCCTGGGCGTGGACGGCAGCGCCAGCAACGACGGCGCGCACATGGTCGGCGAGGCGCGGCAGGCGCTGCTGCTGGCGCGGGTGCGCCGCTCGCTCGATGCCTTCGGCTGCGACCACGGCCCGGCCGAGATGACCGCCCGCGACGCGCTGGCCATGGCCACCCGCGGCGGCGCCCAGGTGCTCGGCCGCGCCGACATCGGCCACCTGGCGCCGGGCATGTGCGCCGACCTGGCCCTGTTCGACCTGCGCACCCTGGGCTTCGCCGGTGGCGCCGTGCACGACCCCGTGGCCAGCCTGCTGCTGTGCGCCAGCCCGCAGGCGGCGTACACGGTGGTCAACGGGCGGGTGGTGGTGCGCGAAGGCCAGCTGGCGACGGTGGAATTGCAACCGCTGGTGGAGCGGCACAACCGGCTTGCGTTTGAGCTGGCGCGCACCATGCCGTAGCGCTGGGGTCATGAGTCGTAGCTCTTGAATCGGTAGAAATTGCTTATCGGTGGCTTTTTTATATTCGTCTCTTCCGCCATTCCGCGAAAAGGCTGAACAATAGAGGTGCAACAAGATTGAGGAGAAGAGATATGTTTCGAAAGAGCGTTGCTGCAGTTTTGACGTGTGCCACGATTTTTCTGGTCGGTTGTGCGAGCCCCGTGCCACGGGTTGAGATAGCACAAGAAAAGTTGGCAAAGATCAAGACAATTTCAGTTGTCCGCGTCCCGGAACCGAAGACGTATACCGTCCTCAATATCGGCCATCCCGGGATGGCATTTGGACTGATTGGCGGATTGATCGCCGCCGCTGATCAAAACAACAAGCAGGAGACACTGTCAAAGGCCTACCGGGAGCAAGGCATCGCCATCAACAACGTCCTGGTGGCCGAGTTGGTGAAGGAACTTAATGCTCAGGGCTTTATTGCACAAGAACAAGATGCCCCGTGGAAAGAAGCGGATAACAGGTACAGCCTAAAGTTTGAAGACATTCAAAGCACCGCTGACGCGGTTCTCGTGGTGTCGCCGACCATAGAGGGCTTTGTTTCCCCCCAGGGCAGTACGTTGTACCTACCAACCATCACCGCACCTGCCACACTGCTCGGCGATGACAAGAAGAATCCGATGTACCGCGGCTTTCACGCAGTCGGATGGAGCCCGACTGCAGAGGGGTGGCGGTCGACGGAAGCCAAGAACACGTACCCAAACTTCGGTGCGTTGATGGCAGACCCGAAGGCCAGCGCGCAGTCACTTGAAGATGCCGCCAGGAACCTGGCCCAATCCGTATCACGCGACCTCAAACGCGCATCAAATACTGCTAGGAACTGAAGCGACAACCAGCGGATGCCCCTTTGAAGAGCGCCCCTGCGCCCTTCATGAGCGTTTGCTTTGCGCCCGACTTCATTGCGTCTTCGCCCCGCCCTGGAACCAGCGCCCGATCAGCGCCCGCTCGGCCTCGGTGATACCGGTGGCGTTGTTCATCGGCATGATCTTCGTCACCACCACCTGCTGGTAGACGGCCTGCGCATGCGCGGCCACCTGCTCGGGCGAGTCGAGCCGCACGTTCTTCATCTGCACGGCGGCGCCGTGGCACAGGTAGCAGCGCTGCTCCAGCACCTTCTGCACCTCGGCATAGGCCACGGGCGCGGCCTGTGCGGCGGCGGGTTGCGGCGCCACGGGCTCGGGCTTCATCCAGACGATGGTCAGGCCCAGCACGGCGACACCGAGCATGGCGTAGGGCAGTGGGTTCTTCGCGTTGCCCAGCTTCCAGCGATGGCGCACCACGAAGAACTGGCGGATGGCGGCGCCGCCCAGCATGATCAGCAGCAGCACGATCCAGTTCTGCGGATGCGTGTAGGTGAAGCTGTAGTGGTTGGACAGCATCGCGAACAGCACCGGCAGCGTGAAGTAGGTGTTGTGCACGCTGCGCTGCTTGCCGCGCTGGCCGTGGATTGGGTCCACCGGCTTGCCCTCGCGCAGGGCCGCCACGCTCTTGCGCTGGCCCGGGATGATCCAGAAGAACACGTTGGCGCTCATGGTCGTGGCCATCATGGCGCCCACCAGAAGGAAGGCGGCGCGTCCGGCGAACCAGTGGCAGGCCAGCCAGGCCGCGAAGGCGATGAAGAGCGCGATCAGCACGCCGACGATGGTGTCGCCGTTCTTGCGTCGCCCGAAGATCTGGCAGATGCCGTCGTACACCATCCAGAACACGACGAAGAAGGCGAGCGCGACGGCGATGGCGGCGCCGGGCTGCCAGTCCATCTTGCTCTTGTCGATGAGGTAGGTGCTGGCGTTCCACAGGTACGACACCGTGAAGAGCGCGAAGCCGCTCAGCCAGGTGGAGTAGCTTTCCCAGAAGGACCAGTGCAGGTGCTCCGGAATCTTGCGCGGCGCCACCGCGTACTTCTGCATGTTGTAGAAGCCGCCGCCGTGCACGGCCCATTGCTCGCCGCCGACACCCTTGTCGAGCGATTCGGCGTCCTTGGGCTTCTCGAGGCTGTTGTCCAGCATCACGAAGTAGAAGGAGGCACCGATCCAGGCGATCGCGGTGATGACGTGGAGCCAGCGCAGCAGCAGGTTGGCCCAGTCGAGGTAGTAGCTTTCCATCGCTCAACCCTGAGGTGATGAGAGTTCTGTCCTGCTCACCACCGCGGGCGCTGTAAGCAGAAGGTGCCGCGAACGCTTGGCATCGGGGGGCCGATGCGCCTCATCGCTCCGCTGCGGCGGTTTTGTTGTGGACGCGAGTGTATACAGTTTGCCGGTCCGGGCGCGGCTCGCGCGCGGGCCGCCAAGGGTTATCACTGACATGCCACGGCTGGCTGCAATAAGCATGCCGCCGGAGCGGCCCACCGACGTGGCGGACGAACGCGGCACGACCCGCCAGGGCGGGCGTGCCGCCTCAGCCTGCCGCGTCCGCCAGGGCCGCTTCGGCCGGCGCAACCGGCGCGGCATAACGGCGCACCAGCGCCAGCAGCTCGTCCTCGCCGTAGGGCTTGCCGAGGTAGTGGTCCACGCCCAGCGCCTGCGCATGCTCGCGGTGCTTGCCCGCGATGCGCGAGGTGATCATGACCACCGGCAGGTCGGCCAGTTGCGTGTCGGCGCGGATGTTGCGCACCAGGTCGAAGCCGTCCATGCGCGGCATCTCGATGTCCGACAGCACCAGCGCGGGCCGCTCGCCCTGCAGCAGTTCCAGCGCCTGCAGGCCGTCGGCGGCCAGCGCCACCCGCCAGCCTTCGCGCTGCAGCAGGCGCTGCGTCACGCGGCGCACGGTGATGGAGTCGTCCACCACCATCACGAGCGGTACCTGGGCCGCCGTGCGGCCCGGCTGGCCGGCGGCATCGGGCGCGGGCAGGTCCGCGGCCAGGCGCTGGCGCCGCCGCGCCTGCCCGCCGTGCAACGTGCCGAGCACCACCGGGTTGTGGATCATCACCACGGCGCCGGAGGCGAGCACGGTGATGCCCACCAGGCCCGGCACGCGCGCGAGCTGCGGCCCCAGGTTCTTGACCACCACTTCCTGGCTGCCGAGCACCTCGTCCACATGCAGCAGCACGCGCTGGGCGGCGCTGCGCACCACCACCAGGGTGTTGGCGCGGCCGGGTGGCTGCTCGCTGGCGTCGGAGGCCTGCAGCAGCGCACCCGCCCAGTAGAAGGGCAGGCGCTCCCCGCCGTAGCCGCTGTGCGCCTCGGCATAGGCCTGGGCCAGCTCGGTGGCGCCGGCGCGTTGCACCAGCTCGACCAGGCTGGCGGGCACGCCGAAGGTCAACCCGCCCGCGCGCAGCATCACCACCTGCGTGACGGCCGTCGTCAGCGGCAGCACCAGGCGGAACTCGGTGCCCTGCCCCGCCGTGCTGCGGGTCTCGATGCGGCCGCCCAGGGCCGTCACCTCGGCGCGCACCACGTCCATGCCGATGCCGCGCCCGGCCAGTTCCGAGACCTCGGTCGCGGTGGTGAAGCCGGGACGGAAGACCAGCTCGGCCAGTGCCCGCTCGTCCAGCGCCGCGCCGGGCTCGATCAGCCCCTGTGCCTCGGCGCGGTCGCGGATGCGCTCGGCCCGCAGGCCACCGCCGTCGTCGGCGAAGCGGATGGCGATGTCGTTGCCGTCCTGGCGCATCTCCACGCGCAGTTGCCCGGTGGCCGGCTTGCCGGCGCGCTCGCGCTCCGCGGGCGGCTCGATGCCATGGACCACGGCATTGCGCAGCAGATGCTCGAAGGCCGGCGCGATGCGGTCGAGCACGCCGCGGTCCATCTCCACCTCGCCGCCGAGCAGGTCGAGGTGCACCGGTTTGCCCGTTTCCTTGGACGCCTGGCGCACCACGCGGTACAGCCGCTCGGCCAGGTTGTCGAAGGCCACCATGCGCGTGCGCAGCAGCGAGCGCTGCAGCTCGCGCGTCTGGCGCGCCTGGGTCTGCAGGCCGTCCTCGGCCACCTGCACGGTGCGCTGCAGCGTACGGTGCACGGCGGCGACGTCGTCCACCGACTCGGCCATCATGCGCGTCAGCTCCTGCACCCGGGTGAAGCGGTCGAACTCCAGCGGGTCGAAGCCCTGCGCATCGCGCGACTGCATCTGGCGCGACTGCATCTGGCTTTCGGCCTGCACCTCCAGGTCGCGCAGCTGCTGGCGCAGGCGCTGCAGGTTGCCGGTGAGTTCGCCCAGGGCGCCGCGCAGTTGCTCGACCGAGGCCTCGACACGGCCACGGGTGATGGTCACCTCGCCGGCCTCGGCCATCAACCTGTCGAGCAGTTGGGCGCGGATGCGCACCACCGCCCCGGCCCCCGGGGCGGCGGCCAGCGCTGCGGCGGGCTGGGCAGCCGCGAGCGCGGCGTCGAGGCCGGCGGGACGCGGCACCTCGTCCGGCATGCCGCCGGCGGCCGACGCCAGCGGCGCGGAGGCATCGCCGGTCTGGATGCGCAGCGCCGGCGCGCTGTGCTCGGCCGCGACGGAATCGGCCGCCAGTTGCTGGCGCCGCGCCTCGTCGGCCGAATCGGCGGCGCGGAGCTGGTCGAAATCGGCCTGCAGCACGTCCAGCCGGCCCAGGGCCTGCTCCAGCGCTTCGCGCACGGTGTCGCCCAGGCCCAGCGGCTCCAGCGCCGATTCCATCTGGTGGGCGCGCTGGCCCAGGCGCATCGCCCCCGCCAGCCGGGCGCTGCCCTTGAGGGTGTGCAGGGCCCGCAGCACCTGTGCGCGGGCGTCGCCGTCGTCCGGCTGCGCGGCCCAGGCGCGCAGCGCCCGGCTGAGGGCGGGCAGCAGTTCGGCCGCCTCCTCCTCGAAGATGGGAAAGAGCTCGTGGTCGACGGCGTCCTGCACCGCGCCGAGTTCGTCCTCGGGCTCCAGCGCGACATCGGGCCCGGGCGCCGAAGCCGGTCCCAGCGTGGATGCCGGGGTGGCGGCGGGCAGTTCGAGCAGGGCGCGCAGCCGCTCGGGCAGGCCGGCGTTGGGGGCCTTGACGAAGCCGGCCGCGAACTGGTGCAGCAGCCGGCGGATGTCTTGCGCAGCCTCGACGAGCACGGCCGCCTGGGCCGCGCCCGCGCGGTGTTCGCCCTGCAGGTGCTGCAGCGCGTTCTCCACCAGCCGCGCGAGTTCGGACAGCAGCGCGAAGCCGACGGTGGCCGAACTGCCGGCCAGCGAATGCGCCGCGGCAATCGCCTCGTCGGGCAGGCGCGTGCCCGGCGAGGGGGCCCAGGCCGCCAGCCGTTCGACCAGCTGGCGCGACCATTCGTCGGCCTCGCTCAGGTAGACGTTGTAGAGCGCCAGCGGAATGCGCAGTCCGCCGACCAGCCGCACGTCGTCGCCCGCGACGGGCGCCGGGGCTTCCTGAGGCGGTGGCGTGGCCGGCGCTGCGTCGTCCTGCACCGGGTCGGGGGCTGCGTCGTCGGCCATCGACGGCTCGCCGGCCGCGGGCTCGGGCGGCGCCATCGACAGCTCGAAATCCACACCGTAGTCCGAGGACAGCGGCACCGAGTCCTCGGCCGGCTCAGCCTGCGTGGTGCGCTCGAAGTCGGCGAGCGCGGCATCGGCCTCGGACTCGTCCTCCTCGCGGCGCATCGGGGCCGGCAGCGTAGGCGGCTCGTCGAAGGCGAACTCGGCCTCCATGCGGGTGTGGCCGAAGCTGGCAGGCGCCGGGATCGGCGGGCGCGGCGGCGGATCGGGCAGCAGGAAGTCGAGGTCGGCCGGCTGGGTCGGGCCGCCCAGATCCAGCTCGGGCAGCAGGTCGGGATCTTCCACGGGCGCCGGCAGCGGCTCCAGCGGGGCCGGCAACGTGGTGGCCTCGAAGTCGGGCTCGAAGACCGGCAAGGGGGGCAGTGCCTCGGCCGCCGGGGGCGGCTCGGCCGGTGCAGGCGGCGCCCATACCGGCGCGGGCGCGGGCGCGGGCGCGGGCGTCGTCGCACGGACCGGCGGCACCGGGTCTGCGGACTCGGGAGCCGCAGCCAGCGCGCGCATCGGCGCCAGCCAGGGCGCGCCGGCCGGTGGCGTGCGGCCCTCGGCGATGGCGTCGATCCATGCGGCAAAGCCGGGCAGCGCGACTTCGGTCGCCGACATCAGCGCCGGGTCGGCACGGCGCTGCTCGGCCAGCCAGGTGTTGAGCACCTGCTCGCAGGCCCAGGCGGCGTCGCCGAATTCGGTCAGCCCCACCATGCGGGCACTGCCCTTGAGCGTGTGGAAGGCCCGGCGCAGCACCGTGAGTTCGTCGTCGCTGCCCGGCGGCTCGGCCAGCGAGCGCAAGGCGGCGCGGGCGGACTGCAGCACCTCGCGGGCCTCGTCCAGGAAGATGGCGCGCAGGTCGTCCTCGTCCAGCTCGGCCACGTCCATGCCCGGAGGCGATGCCGCCTCGGCGGGTGCCACGGATGGCGGCGACGCGGTCGGCCAGGTCTCGGCGGCGCGGCTGAATTCCTCGAGGGCCGGCGCCACGGGCGTGCCCACCTCGGCCAGGCGCTGGGCGATCTGCGCGTCCACGGCGCGGGCGCTGTCGATCACCTCGGCCGGCAGCTCGTCGCGCGGCGGCACCACGGGCGCCGGCGCGCCCTGGCGGCCCATGAGGGGATCGAGCCGGCCGGCGGCCTCGTCGAAGACGAAGAGCCGCCGCGCCAGCGCCGGCTGGTAGGCCAGCATGTCGATCAGGAAGCCGAGTGCGCCCAGGTTGTGGCCCAGGCGCTCGACGCCCGGTGCACCGGGCGCGATGGCACCCTGGCCGGCGCCGTCGGCCAGCAGTTGCTCCACGTCCTCGCGCATGCGCTGCACGGCGCGCGCAGCCTGGTCCAGGCCCAGCACCGACAGGACGCCGCGCATCTGCGTGAGCTGGGCCGGCACGGCGCGCAGCACGCTGCCGTCGCCTGGCCGGCGGAAGAACTGGTCGAGCGATTTCTCCAGCTCGCCCAGGTGGGCGCGCAGTTCGTCGACCACGGTGCCGAGGCTCTGGCGATCGCTCACGCGGTGGTAGAGCGCCTCCATCCAGGGCGCCAGCGGCTCGGACGGCGCGCCGCGCCGCGCGCGCTCGATGCGGCCGGCCAGTTGCACGATGCGCTCGGCCAGTTCGCGGTTCTGCGGATCGAGGTCGTCGAAGGCGGCCTCCATGTGCAGCAGCGCGGTGGCCACTTCGAGCGCCAGTTCGGTCGACGGCGGCACGCCGCGGTGGATAACCTCGCCCAGCACCTGATCGAAGGCCTGCACCAGCGGCGCGGCGGCCGGGTACAGCGCCATCAGCGATTCGCCCAGCTGCGCGAAGCTGTCGGCAGCGGGGCGCAGGCGGTTGAGGTCGCCCTCGGAGATGGCGGACCAGCATTCCTTGGCGGCCTCGGCGCGACGGCGGGCCTGCGCCAGCACCGCCGGATCGAAGCGGCCGAAGCGGCGCTGCTCGTAATCCACCGGATCGCCGCGGCCCAGGCCCCAGGCGCGGCGCACGGTCGTCAGCAGCGGCAGGGGGGCCGGCGGGGGCACCGGCACGCGCGCCTGGGCGCAGAAGAAGAGCAGGTCCTGCCCCAGCCGGTCGGCCACGGGCGCCGTGCCGCGGGCCAGGGCGGCGTACTGCAGCATCACCCTCGAGGCGGTGCGGCGCACGTACGCATCGGCCACCAGCACGCTGGCTCCGAGGGCCTCGAAGAAGGCACCGGACAGCAGCCAGAAGCCGGCGGGCGGCGTGCCGGGCGGCTGCCCGGCCATCAGGCGCAGGCACAGCGCGGCCAGGCGGCGGGCCGACTCGGCATTGCCGCTCTTGACCACCTGGAGCAGGTCGCGGTCGAGCCCGGCGCGCACCGGTGCATCGAGCACCAGCGGCGGCACACCCTCGGGCCGGGGCAGTGCGGGCCAGGACCACGGCTCGGGCCACAGGTCGGCGGGGTGGATGCGGTCGGCACCCGCCAGCTCCAGCATGTCGCGGTAATGCGGGAACAGCCCCAGCACCGGCGCCGGACGGCCGGCCATGAGGCGGGCCAGGAAGTCGGCCAGCGCGAAGCCGGCCCGCTCGATGGCGGCCGTCGAGGCATCGGTCTGCAGCGCCGGCTCGCGCTGCAGCCGCTGCACGGCCCATTCCATGCCCGATGCCAGCCGCCCTGCCCCGCCCTGCCCCACCAGCTGCAGCGCGCCCGCCGCCTGATGCAGGTGATGGACCGCCGCCTGCAGATCGGCCTCGTCGCCCGCCTGCCCCGGCGCACGCCCCAGCTGATGCCGGTGCATCGCCTTGGCCGCGTTCTCCAGCGACTTGCGCACCTCGCCATGCACCCAGGCCAGGGGGCCGAGGTCGGTGGTGGCGCCGTCCATCGCCGATGTGCCGCTCGCGTGAGGTGCGTTCATGCGTTCACTCCGGCAAGCCCAACCTGGCGCGCGGCGCCAGCGCCAGCAACCGCCACTGGCTTCCCGTTCGAATGGCCGCGGAGCAGGCCAAGCGGGAACATCCGCGGAACCGGCTTTGCCGGGCCGCTGGAGAGGTCTTGCAGACCGCGCTGCGCCAGTGGCGCAGCCCCTCGCCAGTCGGGCCTGGTCCACTGGACCAGGCCCGTACGGGCCCGGCCCCCTTGAGGGGGGAGGCGAAGCGCGAAGCGCGCAGCCTGGGGGTGTTCCATATCACGCGATCTTGAAGCGCGCGACCGATTGGCGCAGCTCCTCGGCCATCTGCGAGAGCTCGCGCACCTGCCGTGCCGTGGCGCGGGTGCCTTCGCCGGTCTGCTCGGTCACGGCAAAGATGTGCTGGATGCTCGCGGCCACGACGTTGGCCGATTCGGCCTCGCGCGAGGCCGACTGCGAGATCTCCTCGATCAGCTCGGCCAGGCGGCGCGACACGCGGTCGATCTCGGACAGCGCCGTGCCCGCGTTGTCGGACAGCCGCGCGCCCTCGACCACGCCCTGCGTGGAGCGCTCCATGGCGCCCACGGCGTCCTGCGTGTCGGTCTGGATCGCCTTGACCAGCGCGGCGATCTGGCGCGTGGCGTCGCCCGAGCGTTCGGCCAGCCGCTGCACCTCCTCGGCCACCACCGAGAAGCCGCGCCCCGCCTCGCCGGCCGAGGCGGCCTGGATGGCGGCGTTCAGGGCCAGCACGTTGGTCTGCTCGGTGATGTCCGAGATCAGCTCGGTGATCTCGCCGATCTCCTGCGAGGACTCGCCCAGCCGCTTGATGCGCTTGGCCGTGTCCTGGATCTGGTCGCGGATCGCGTTCATGCCGCCGATGGTGTTCTGCACCGCCGACAGGCCCGATTCCGCCGCCTGCAGCGACTGGCGCGCCACCGCGGCCGACTCCTGCGCCTGCGCCGACACGCCGTTGATGCGCGCGGCCATGCTCAGCACCGACTGGCCGGTCTCGCGGATCTCGCGCAGCTGCTCGGTCGAGGCGGCCAGCAGCTCGGTCGAGGTCTGGTCGACTTGGCCCGTGGTGTGGGCCACGCGGGTGGCCGTGTTCTGCACGTTGCCCACCAGCAGCCGCAGCTCCTCGACGGTGTAGTTCACCGAGTCGGCGATGGCGCCGGTGATGTCCTCGGTCACGGTGGCCTGCTGCGTGAGGTCGCCCTCGGCCACGGTCTGCAGCTCGTTCATCAGCCGCAGGATGGCGCTCTGGTTGGCGCTGTTGACGCGGTTGGATTCGCGGGCCTGCTCCTCGGCCTGCTGGCGATCGCGCTCGGCGGCGGCCGCGCGCTGGCGACCTTCGCGCACCTGCAGCCAGCCGATGGCGGCGGCCAGGCCCAGCGCCGCCAGCGACAGCAGGACCAGCAGCGCCAGTTCCTCGAAGCCCAGGCCGGTGCGCGACTGCAGGCGCGTCTGCAGCTCGCCCAGGGCGCGGCGCAGGGGCTCGCTGTCGGCCAGCACGGCCGCCTGCGCCTCGCGCGCGGCCACCACGCCCTGCAGGTTCTCCAGCACGGCGCGGGCCTGGGCCTGGTTCTGCTGATGGCTGGCCAGGAGGGCGTTGAGCGACTCGCGCGCCGCGGGGTCGCGCAACGGCGACAGGCCCAGCGAGGCGCTGCCGTCCTGCAGGCCACGCACCAGCTCCTCGAAGCGGGTCATGTCCTTGCCGAGCAGGAACACCGCGTCGGGGCTCACGCCCTCGACGGTCAGGAATTCGCTGGCCGACTTGCCGATGCGCTGGGTGAGCATCGCCAACTGGCTCGCCGCCTGCGCCTCGGCCGGCGAGGCGCCGCGCAGGGCGGCGGTGGCCACGGTCTGTGCGGCGTCCAGCTGGTCGGCCGACTGGCGGGCGATGCCGCGCAGGCCCGCGCCCACCTCGATCAGCACCTTCTGCTGGCCCAGCACCACCTTGGCACCGGCTTCGGCCCGCGCCGCCAGCGGCTGGATGCGGGCCAGGATCTCGGCATCGGCGGCGCCCAACGGCGACAGGCCCAGTTCGTCGTCGCCACGCGCCAGGCCGGCGACCCGCCGCGTGAGGTCGTCCGTGCTGTCGCGCAGCTCGGCGAAGGCGGGCACCGTGCCGACGAGGGCCTGCGACACCGACTTGGCCAGCCGCTGCGACTGCATCAGCGCCTGGCCGGCCGAAGCCAGCTGCTGCGAGACACGGTCCGCGCGCACGGCCGTCCAGCCGGCGGCCGCCAGCAGCATCAGCACGAGCAGGGCCAGCAGGGCGATGAGCCAGCGCTGGCGCACGGCGGGCATGCGGCCGGCCGCGGCCGGTGCAGCGGCAGGGCGGAGCGCATCGGCCTTCGCCGCGGCGGCCGGCGGCCGTGGCTCCAGTCCCGCGGGCCGCGTCTCGGTGCGGCGTGCGGCGGCAGCCGGCGCCGGCCCGGGCGAATCGGCGCCGATCACGGTGGCCGGCTGGTCCAGGTCCGCGACGCCGGGGTCGCGGCCTGGCAGGTACTTCTTGAGCGTATCGACGATCGGGGTCACGGTCGGTCCTTCGGAACGGAGACGGCGGCGCGGATCGTCACGCCGCGATGTGCAGGAAGGCGGGATCGGCCGCCAACGCCTGCAGGTCGAGCACCTGCCAGGCCCGGCCCTCGCCGTCGGCCAGGCAGGCGCCCAGCCAGGGCGGGCGCACCGCCTCGGCATGCAGCACGCCGGTGAAGGCGCTGCCGCTGCGCAGGCCGGCCAGCGCATCGACCCGCAGCGCGGCGTTGACGCCCAGTGCTTCGCCCAGCGCCACCAGGTGCGACCCCTCCTCGCCCGGCTGGCCCGCCTCGGCGGGCAGGGGCGAGTCGGCCAGCCAGTGGGCCAGCCGGATCACGCCGCACAGCCGTCCGCGCAGGTTGGCCACGCCGAGGAACCAGGGCTTGACGTAGGGAACGGGCTGCGGCGCCGCGGCCGGAAATATCTCGCCGGCCTGCGGCAGCGGCAGCAGGCAGGCACGGCCACCGGCCTGGACCGCCAGCCACTGTGCCGCCATCGGACGCGCCTGGGCGGCCTGCAGCCGCTCGGCCAGGCGGGCCTGGAAGGCGCGCAGGGACTCACGCTGCGCCATGGGCCACCCGGACGCGGATGCGTGCGCGCCACCGCTGCCCGCCCGGGGCGGCAGCACGGTCGGCAGCGGAGGGGCCAGCGGGACGCATGGGGCCGCCTCAGTCCAGCGCGCGGATCTTGGCGAGCAACTCGTCGGCCTGCACGGGTTTGACGATGTAGTCGCGCGCCCCCTGGCGCAGGCCCCACACACGGTCGGTCTCCTGGCCCTTGCTGCTGCACATGATCACCGGCACCTGGGCGAAGCGCGGATCGCGCATCAGGCTGCGGGTGAACTGGAAACCGTTCTGCCCCGGCATGACGATGTCCATCAGGATCAGGTCGGGCAGGCCGATCTCCAGGTGCCGCATCGCGGCCTCGGCGTTCTCGGCGGTGCGCACGGCAAAGCCGTTGCGCTGCAGCAGGTCCGACAGGAATACCAGCTCGGTGCGGGAGTCGTCGACGACGAGCACGCTGCGGATGGTCATGGGCGGTGTTCTCTCGTGCCTGCGCGCAGGGCGGCGCAGGCCATCATGTCGCGGATGGCGCCGGGGCGGTGCCGTCGCCGCCGAACTGCCGCACGGCCTGCAGCAGCTGGTCCTTGGTGAAGGGTTTGGTCAGGTAGTCCTGCGAGCCCACCATGCGCCCGCGGGCCTTGTCGAAGACGCCGTCGCGCGAGGAAAGCATGACCACCGGCACATGGCTGAACTGGGCATTGCGCTTGATGATGGCGCAGGTCTGGTAGCCGTCCAGCCGGGGCATCAGGATGTCGCAGAAAATCAGCTGCGGCTGGTGGTCGTTCACCTTCGAAAGCGCGTCGTAGCCGTCCTCGGCCAGCAGCACCTCGTGGCCGCCCTGCTTGAGGAAGATCTCGGCACTGCGCCGGATCGTGTTGCTGTCGTCGATCACCAGCACCTTGAAACCCGATCCGTTCGCACTCATCGCCATCCTCTTGTCTTGGCCGCCGGCCGCACTGCGCGGCCGCGGCAACCGGGCGGTGCCGTCGCCGCGAGGCTCAGATCTCGACCATTTCGAAATCTTCCTTGCGCGCGCCGCACTCCGGGCAGGTCCAGTTCATCGGAACATCGGCCCAGGCCGTGCCCGGGGCAATACCATCGTCGGGCCAACCTGCCGCTTCGTCGTAGATCCACCCGCAAATCAGGCACATCCAGGTTTTCGTATTCATCGCAGCTTACGGGCCTCGTTCAAATAATGCAACAATTGTATCTAGACGTCACCCCTTTTGACGTTGTCAAAAGGACCCGTGACATGCTTCCGCGCAGCGCCCGCCCATTCATGCAGAGACCCGGCATCCGGGCCCTCGAGGCAGCGCAACCGGGCGATGTTAACGAAGGTGACGCAGCGGGAGATGACCCTGCGCAGTCCCCGCTTCTTCCCGCCGAAGAGCTGCGCCAGCCCTGCGTGCTGGTCTTCAACGCCGGCGACGCCAGCGGCGCCACGGGCCTGAGCGCGGACGCGCTGTCGGTGGCTTCGGTAGGCGCCCACATGCTGGGGGTGACCACCGGCGTCTATGTGCGCGACACCGCCGAGGTCTTCGACCATGTGGCGCTGGACGAGGAGCACGTGGCCGAGCAGGCCCGCGCCATCCTGGAGGACGTGCCCGTGCAGGCCATCAAGGTGGGTTTTGCCGGCAGTCCCGACAACCTGAGCCTGGTGGCCGAGATCGCCTCCGACTATCCCGAAGTGCCCGTGGTGGCCTACATGCCCAACCTGTCGTGGTGGGAGGACGAGCCGATCGACAGCTACCTGGACGCCTTCCGCGACCTCGTGCTGCCGCAGACGGCCGTGCTGGTGGGCAACCAGGGCACGCTGCGCCGCTGGCTGCTGCCCGACTGGGACGGCGACCGCCCGCCCACGCCGCGCGACATCGCCCGCGCGGCCGGCGAACTGGGCGTGTCGTACACGCTGGTGACCGGCATCCTGCGGCCCGACGGCTGGATGGAGAACGTCCTGGCGTCGCCCCAGTCCACGGTGCTGAGCGAGAAATACGAACGGCTCGATGCCGTCTTCGCCGGTGCCGGCGAGACGCTGTCGGCCGCGCTGGCCGCTCTGCTGGCCACCGGCGCCGACCTGAGCTCGGCCACCGCGGAGGCCTTGGCCTACATGGACCGCAGCCTGGACGCGGGCTTCCGCCCCGGCATGGGCCAGGTGCTGCCCGACCGCCTGTTCTGGGCCCAGCCCGACGACGACGACGAAGAGGAGGACGACGGCCTGGACCGGGCCGACTTCGCCCTGCCTCCCCATGACACGCGGCATTGAATGCCACCCCTCCCATGACCATCGACACCAATCTCCAGCTCTTCGACCGTGCCCGCGCCGTGATCCCGGGCGGCGTCAATTCGCCCGTGCGCGCCTTCCGTGCCGTCGGCGGCACGCCCCGCTTCATCGCCCGCGCCCAGGGCCCCTACATGTGGGACGCTGCCGGCCAGCGCTACATCGACTACATCGGCTCCTGGGGCCCCATGATCCTGGGCCATGGCCATCCGGCCGTGGTCGAGGCCGTGCAGCGCGCGGTGGCCGAGGGCTTTTCCTTCGGCGCGCCGACCGAGCGCGAGATCGAGCTGGCCGAGGCCATCCTGGCGCTGATGCCGTCGATGGAGATGGTGCGGCTGGTGAGCTCCGGCACCGAGGCCGCCATGAGTGCCCTGCGCCTGGCGCGCGGCGCCACCGGCCGGCGCCACATCGTCAAGTTCGAGGGCTGCTACCACGGCCATGCCGACGCGCTGCTGGTCAAGGCCGGCTCGGGCCTGGCCACCTTCGGCAACCCCACCTCCGCCGGCGTGCCGGCCGAGGTGGTGCAGCACACGCTGGTGCTCGAATACAACAACATCGCCCAGCTCGAAGAGGCCTTCGCGCTGCACGGCCACGACATCGCCTGCGTGATGATCGAGGCCATCGCCGGCAACATGAACTTTGTGCGGGCCACGCCCGAGTTCGCCCGCCGCTGCCGCGAGCTGTGCACCCAGCATGGCGCGCTGCTGGTGTTCGACGAGGTGATGACGGGCTTTCGCGTCGGCCTGCACGGCGCGCAGGGAGTGCTGGGCATCACGCCCGACCTCACGGTGCTGGGCAAGGTGATCGGCGGCGGCATGCCGCTGGCGGCCTTCGGCGGGCCGCGCGCCATCATGGAGCAGCTGGCGCCGCTGGGCCCGGTCTACCAGGCCGGCACGCTGTCGGGCAATCCGGTGGCCACGGCCTGCGGCCTGGCCACGCTCAAGGAGATCGCCCGCCCCGGCTTCTACGAGACCCTGTCGGCCAAGACCCGCGCCTTGGCCGAAGGCCTGCGCCACGCCGCGGCTGATGCCGGCGTGCCTTTCAGCGCCGATTGCGAAGGCGGCATGTTCGGTTTCTTCCTGCTGCCCGCGCTGCCGCAGAACTACGGCAAGGTGATGACCAGCGACGGCGCGAAGTTCAACGCCCTGTTCCACGGCCTGCTCGACCGCGGCGTGTACATCGCGCCGGCGCTGTACGAGGCCGGCTTCGTGAGCGCCGCCCATGCGGCCGAGGACATCTCCGCCACCATCGAGGCGGCGCGCGAGGTGTTCAAGACGCTGGGCTGAGCGCCGGCAGCCGGCGGCGCCGCGTCAGCGACTGGCCGGCCGCTGCGCCAGCACCCACTGCGCCATCAGCCGCGCATCGGCCTCGCCGATCTGCGGATGGCGCGGCATGATCACCCGCCCCCAGTCGCCGACGCTGCCCTCGCGGATCTTGCGCGCGAGCAGCGCCACGGCCTCGGGGTTGTCCGCATGCCGGGCCGCGATGGCCTGCCAGCCCGGGCCCACCGCCTTGCGCTCGGCCAGGTGGCAGCGCATGCAGTCGCTGGCCTGCACCAGCGTGTAGCCCTCTGCCACCGGCCCCGTGGCGGCCACGGGCGGCTTGAACACATAGCCGCGCAGGATGAGCCAGCCGGTGATCAGCATGCCGGCCGCGGACATCGCCACGAACAGCGCCAGCAGCACCAGCAGCCAGCGCGGGCGCCGGGGCGGCGCCTCGTCTTCCGTCGCCCCCGGGCGGCCCGTCGCGCCCATCAGTGGCGGAAGTGGCGCACGCCGCTGAACACCATGGCCACGCCACGCTCGTCGGCGGCGTCGATCACTTCCTTGTCGCGCATCGAGCCGCCGGGCTGGATGACGCAGGTGGCGCCGTGGTCGATCACCACGTCCAGGCCGTCGCGGAAGGGGAAGAAGGCGTCGCTCGCCACCGCCGAGCCGGCCAGCGACAGGCCGGCATGCTCGGCCTTGATGCTGGCGATGCGGGCGGAGTCGAGGCGACTCATCTGGCCGGCGCCCACGCCCAGCGTCATGCCGCCCTGGCAGAAGACGATGGCATTGCTCTTGACGAACTTGGCCACCTTCCAGGCGAAGAGCAGGTCCTGCAGCTCGGCCTCGGTCGGCTGCTTTTTCGTCACGACCTTGAGGTCGGACAGTTGCAGCTCATGGTTGTCGGCGGTCTGGATCAGCAGGCCCGAGCCCACGCGCTTGACGTCCTGCGCATTGAGGCCGCGCGCCCAGGCGCTGGCGCCGTCGCGCTTGATGCCGTCGAGCGAGATCTGCAGCACGCGCACATTGGGCTTGGTCTTGAGCAGCTCCAGCGCATCGGGGCTGAAGGCGGGCGCCATCAGCACCTCGACGAACTGCTTGCCCACGGCCTGGGCCGTGCCGGCATCCACCGGCGTGTTGAAGGCGATGATGCCGCCGAAGGCCGAGGTGGGGTCGGTCTTGAAGGCCTTGCCGTAGGCCTCGCCCGCGTCGGCACCGATGGCCACGCCGCAGGGGTTGGCATGCTTGACGATCACGCAGGCCGGCACGTCGAAGCTCTTGACGCATTCCCACGCCGCATCGGCATCGGCGATGTTGTTGTAGCTCAGTTCCTTGCCCTGCAGCTGCTTGGCCGTCACCAGCGAGCCAGGCGCGGGATACATGTCGCGATAGAAGGCCGCGGCCTGGTGCGGGTTCTCGCCGTAGCGCAGGTCCTGCACCTTGACGAAGCGGCCGTTGCTCTGCGCCGGGAAGGCGCTGCGCTGCGGCACCGGCTGGCCCGCGCTGGCCTCGAAGTCGACCGACGACAGCCAGTCGCTGATGGCGGCGTCGTAGTTGCTGATGCGGTTGAAGGCAGCGACGGAGAAGCCGAACTTGGTCTTGTCGCTGATGCGGCCGTGGGCCTTGAGTTCTTCCAGCGCCGCGCCGTACTGGCTGGCGTCGGTCAGCACCGCGACGTCCTTCCAGTTCTTGGCGGCGCTACGCACCATGGCCGGGCCGCCGATGTCGATGTTCTCGATGGCGTCTTCCAGCGTGCAGCCGGCCTTGGCCACCGTGGCCTCGAAGGGATAGAGGTTGACCACCAGCAGGTCGATGGTGGCGATGCCGTGCTCGGCCAGTGCGGCCATATGGGCCGGCAGGTCGCGGCGGGCCAGCAGGCCGCCGTGGATCTTCGGGTGGAGCGTCTTCACGCGGCCGTCGAGCATCTCGGGAAAGCCCGTGTGGTCGGCCACCTCGGTGACGGGCAGGCCGGCCTCGGCCAGCAGCTTGGCGGTGCCGCCGGTGGACAGCAGCTGGACGCCCAGCGCATGCAGCCCCTGGGCGAGGTCAAGGACGCCGGTCTTGTCGGAAACGGAAATGAGTGCGGTCAGTGCCATGGGGATGCCAGTCGGGTCTGGGGCTTCGTTGGAATTCGGTTCACTTGGCGAGCTTGTGCTCGAGCAGCTTCTTGCGCAGGGTGTTGCGGTTCAGGCCCAGCCACTGGGCGGCGCGCGACTGGTTGCCCTCGGCGCGGTCCATGACCACCTCCAGCAGCGGCTTTTCGACGGCACGCACCAGCATGTCGTGCAGGCCGTCCGGCTCGGTGCCGCGCAGGTCGCGGAAGTAGTCTTCGAGGCTGGATTTCACGCACTCCTCGATCGTGTGTTTGCTCATGTCGTCGTTCGTTCGATGTGTCTTGTGACGGCGCCCGATCCCCCGCGCGCCGCGCAACCACCGCCTGCGTTCAGCAGGTGAGGCAGCCGCTGTCTTCTTCGTCTTCTTCCTGCAGGGCATCCGGCCCGGCGGTGGCCTCGGGCATGCGGTCCATCCGCTCGCCCAGGGCCTCGAAATAGTCGGCCACGGCCTGCCACTGCGTGGCGGAGTCCTCCAGCCGGTTCATGCGCTGACGGAAGTCCTCGCCGCCCGGCAGCGCCCGTACGTACCAGCCGATGTGCTTGCGCGCGGTGCGCACGCCCGTCACCTCGCCGTACAGCGCGTAGTGCTCGTGCAGATGCGCGAGCAGCAGCCGGCGCACCTCGGCCACCAGCGGCGGCGCCATGGTCTCGCCGGTGGCCAGGAAGTGGCCCACCTCGCGGAAGATCCACGGCCGGCCCTGGGCCGCGCGGCCGATCATCAAGGCGTCGGCGCCGGTGGCGGCCAACACGTCGCGCGCCTTCTGCGGCGAGTCGATGTCGCCGTTGGCGACCACCGGGATGCCCACCGATGCCTTGACGGCCGCGATGGTGTCGTACTCGGCGAAGCCCTTGTAGCCTTGTTCGCGCGTGCGGCCGTGCACCGTCAGCATGCGGATGCCGGCGGCCTCGAAGCGGCGTGCCAGCGCCACGGCATTGCGGTGCTCGGTGCTCCAGCCGGTGCGCATCTTGAGCGTCACGGGCACGCCATGCGGCGCGGCGGCGGCCACCACCGCCTCGGCGATGGCGAGGGCCAGCGGCTCGTCGCGCATCAGCGCCGAGCCCGCCCACTTGTTGCAGACCTTCTTCGCCGGGCAGCCCATGTTGATGTCGATGATCTGGGCGCCGCGGTCGATGTTGTACTGGGCCGCCTCGGCCATCATGGCCGCGTCGGTGCCGGCGATCTGCACGGCGATGGGCCCGGGCTCGCCGTCATGGTTGGCCCGGCGCGAGGTCTTGAGCGAACTCCACAGGTCCTTGCGGGAGGTGACCATCTCGCTCACCGCATAGCCCGCGCCGAGCGAGCGGCACAGCATGCGGAACGGCCGATCCGTCACGCCCGCCATGGGTGCGACGAACAGGCGGTTCTCCAGCGTGATGTGGCCGATCTGCATGAGGTGGGGAGGAAAAGCGCGCAGCGCCGCGGACGCTGCTGAAAAATGAGGCACGGATTCTAGCCACCCGCGATTTCAGCGGCTGAAACGCGCACGCAGGCGACGGCCGCCGACCGCCGACCGCCGACCGCCGACCGCTGGCCGCTGGCCGTTGCCGCCGGCAGCACGCCCACGGGCATGCACACGGCCTGCGCGCCGACGTGGGCCGCACCTGCCATTCCTATACTCCCGCCCCCATGGAAGCCTGGTTCGAGTCCGTGATGGCCGCCGCGATGGCGGCACTGGCACTGCCGCAATTCGGGCTGTCGACGCTGTTCGTCGTCGCCTTCGTCTCGGCGACGCTGCTGCCCCTGGGCTCGGAGCCGGCGCTCTTCGGCCTGCTCAAGCTCAATCCCGAACTGTTCTGGCCCGCCGTGCTGGTCGCCACCGCCGGCAACACGCTGGGCGGCGCGCTCACCTGGTGGATGGGCTATGGCGCCCACAAGGTGGCCGACAAGTACAGCCATTCCAGTCACCACCTGCGGGCCATCGCCTGGCTGGAGCGCCTGGGCCCCAAGGCCTGCCTGCTGAGCTGGCTGCCGCTGGTGGGCGATCCGCTGTGCGCCGTGGCCGGCTGGCTGCGCATGCCCTTCTGGCCCTGCGTGGTCTACATGTCCATCGGCAAGTTCGGGCGCTACCTGTGCATGACGGTGGCGCTGCTGTACATCTGGCCGAACCATTGAAGGCGCCCAGCAAAAGGGCCTGCCCCGTCGCCGGAGCAGGCCCTTGCGCTGGTCTTGTCCGCGGCAACGGCCGCGACGCTCAGACGTTGAACAGGAAGTTCATCACGTCGCCATCCTTGACGACGTATTCCTTGCCTTCGCTGCGCATCTTGCCCGCGTCCTTGGCGCCCTGCTCGCCCTTGAAGGCGATGTAGTCGTCGAAGGCGATGGTCTGGGCGCGGATGAAGCCGCGCTCGAAGTCACCATGGATCACGCCGGCCGCCTGGGGGGCCGTGTCGCCGATGCGGATGGTCCAGGCGCGCACTTCCTTCACGCCGGCGGTGAAGTAGGTCTGCAGGCCCAGCAACTTGAACGCCGCGCGGATCAGGCGGTTCAGACCCGGCTCTTCCTGGCCGATCTCTTCGAGGAACATCTTCTTGTCCTCGTCGTCCATGTCGGCCATGTCCGCTTCCATCTTGGCGCAGATGGCCACCACGGGCGCGTTCTGGCTGGCGGCGTACTCTTTCAGGCGGTCCAGCAGCGGGTTGTTCTCGAAGCCGTCCTCGCTCACGTTGCCGACGAACATGGCCGGCTTGGCGGTGATCAGGCACAGCGGCTTGAGCAGCAGCTGGTCGTCCGCCGACAGGCCCAGCGCGCGTGCCGGCTTTCCTTCGTTCAGCGCCGCCTGCACCGGGCCCAGCAGCTTGACCATGGCGATGGCTTCCTTGTCGTTGCCGCTCTTGGCCGCCTTGGTGTAGCGCTGCAGGGCCTTGTCCACGGTGCCCAGGTCGGCCAGGCACAGCTCGGTCTGGATCACCTCGATGTCGGCGATGGGGTCGACCTTGCCCGCCACGTGGATGACGTTCTCGTCCTCGAAGCAGCGCACCACATTGACGATGGCGTCGGTCTCGCGGATGTGGGCCAGGAACTGGTTGCCCAGGCCTTCGCCCTGGCTGGCACCCGCCACCAGGCCGGCGATGTCCACGAATTCGACGATGGCCGGCAGGATGCGCTCGGGCTGGACGATCTGCGCCAGCTGCGCGAGGCGCGGGTCGGGCACCTCGACCACGCCCACATTGGGCTCGATGGTGCAGAAGGGATAGTTCTCGGCGGCGATGCCGGCCTTGGTCAGCGCGTTGAACAGGGTGGATTTACCGACGTTGGGCAGGCCGACGATGCCGCATTTCAAGCTCATGGGGGTCCTCTGGATTAGGCGCGGGATTTTAGGCGGGCACCCCTGAGGGCCCGAAGACTCGCTTTCATGGCCCCGCCGCGGGACCGTGCGCTCAGGGAAAAACCTAGGTCAAACGATGCCGCAAACGTTTGCGCAAACGTTTGCGGCCCCACTATCATCCGCCCCGCTTCGCGCCGGGCAGGCCCTGATGCCGCCCCGATCCATCCATCCACATCCGGAGACTCGCCATGACCTTCACCCGCCGCACGGCCCAGGCCGCCGCCGCCCTCGCCGTTCTGGGCGCCTTCGCCCTCGCGCCCGCCCATGCCCAGGACAAGCCCAAGGTGGCGCTGGTGATGAAGTCGCTGGCCAACGAGTTCTTCGCCACCATGGAAGACGGCGCCAAGACGCACCAGAAGGCCAACGCCGGCCAGTACACGCTGGTGGCCAACGGCATCAAGAACGAGACCGACACCGCCGCCCAGATCAAGATGGTCGAACAGATGGTGGCGCAGAAGGTCAATGCGCTGGTGATCGCACCGGCCGATTCGAAGGCGCTGGTGCCGGTCATCAAGGCGGCCGTCGACAAGGGCATCCTGGTGGTCAACATCGACAACCGCCTGGACGCCGCCGCGCTCAAGGAAAAGAACATCCAGGTGACCTTCGTCGGCCCCGACAACCGCGCCGGCGCCAAGCTGGTCGGCGACTACCTGGGCAAGAGCCTCAAGTCCGGCGACAAGGTCGGCATCATCGAAGGCGTCTCCACCACCTTCAATGCGCAGCAGCGCACCCTGGGCTACCAGGACGCCATGAAGGCCGTCGGCGCCAATGTGGTCGGCGTGCAGTCTGGCCAGTGGGAAATCGACAAGGGCAACACCGTGGCCGCCGGCATGCTGCGCGAGCACCCCGACCTGAAGGCCCTGCTGGCCGGCAACGACAGCATGGCCCTGGGCGCCGTGGCCGCCGTCAAGGCCGCCGGCAAGACCGGCCAGGTGCAGGTGGTGGGCTACGACAACATCGGCGCCATCAAGCCCATGCTGGCCGACGGCCGCGTGCTGGCCACCGCCGACCAGTTCGGCGCCAAGCAGGCCGTCTTCGGCATCGAGACCGCCCTGAAGGCCCTGGCCGAGAAGAAGACCCAGGCCCAGATGCCCGCCGAGATCAAGACCGACGTGGTCCTGGTCACCAAGGACAGCAAGTAAGCCTGCGCGCCCTGCCATGCACGCCCCGCGCACTGCCCTGCTCTCGCTCGACGACATCGGCAAGGACTACGCCGCCACGGTGCTGGACGGCGTGAGCCTCACGCTCGCGCCGGGCGAGGTGCTGGCCCTGACGGGCGAGAACGGCGCGGGCAAGAGCACGCTGTCGAAGATCGTCTGCGGCCTGGTCTCGCCGACGCGCGGGCGCATGCAACTGGCCGGCCAGCCCTTCGCGCCGACCTCGCGCCGCGATGCCGAGGCGCAGGGCGTGCGCATGGTGATGCAGGAGCTGGGCCTGGTGCCCACGCTCACCGTGGCCGAGAACCTGCTGCTGGACCGCCTGCCGCAGCGTCTGGGCTGGCTGCGCCGCGGCGCGCTGCACGAGGCGGCGCGGGCGCAGCTGGCCAAGATCGGCATGGACGGCATCGACCCGGCGCTGCCGGTGGCCGCCCTGGGCATCGGCCAGCAGCAGATGGTGGAGATCGCCCGCAACCTGCAGGACGACACCCGGGTGCTGATCCTGGACGAGCCCACGGCCATGCTGACGCCGCGGGAGACGGCGCATCTGTTCGGGCAGATCGAGCGGCTGAAGTCGCGCGGCGTGGCCATCGTCTACGTGTCGCACCGGCTGGAGGAGCTGCAGCGCATCGCGGACACCGTGGCCGTGCTGCGCGACGGCCGGCTGGTGGACGTGCGGCCCATGGCCGGCGTGCGCGAATCCGAACTCGTCGAACGCATGGTCGGCCGCGCGGTGCACGAGCACGAGGGGCGCCCGCGCCGAACGGCTGGCGCACGCCTGCTGAGCGCCCGCGGCCTGGGCCGCGGCCAGGTGGTGCAGGACGTGGACATCGACCTGCATGCCGGCGAGGTCATGGGCATCGCCGGCCTGGTGGGCGCGGGCCGCACCGAACTCATCCGCCTGCTCTTCGGCGCCGACCGGGCCGACCGCGGGCGCATCGACCTGCACTGGCCCGGTGCCGCCTCGCCGCCCGGTGGGCGCTGGCGCTCGCCGATGCAGGCCATCCGCGCCGGCATCGGCCTGGTGACGGAGGACCGCAAGTCGCAGGGCCTCTTGATGCCGCAGTCGACCCGCGTCAATGCCACGCTGAGCGACCTGGGCGCCATCTCGCGCGGCGGCTGGCTGCGCTTCGCGCATGAGCGCGGCATTGCCCGCCGGCTGGTGCAGACGCTGCGCATCCGTTCGCGCAGCGAGGAGCAGGCCGTCGCCACCCTGAGCGGCGGCAACCAGCAGAAGGTGGTGTTCGCCCGCTGGCTGCACCGCGAATGCAAGGTGCTGCTGCTGGACGAGCCCACGCGCGGCGTGGACGTCGGCGCCCGTGCCGACCTGTATGCCGAACTCGACCGCATGGCCGCCGCCGGCCACGCCATGCTGATGGTCTCCAGCGATCTGCGCGAACTGATGGCCATGTGCGACCGCATCGGCGTGATGCATGCCGGCCGCCTGGTCGCCGTCTTCGAGCGCGGTGCCTGGAGCGAGCAGTCGCTGCTGGCCGCCGCCTTCGGCAATGCACCGGTCGCCGAGGCCGCCGCTGCACCCACCTCTTCCCCGATTCCTGCATGAACCCGCCCGCCCAATCCCCAGCCGCCGCCGCGCCGGCGCCCACCACCCGGCCGCTGCGCGGCCAGCTCGGCACCTACCTCGGCCTGGCCGCGGTGCTGATCGGCATGGTCGTGCTGTTCAGCAGCCTGTCCGAATACTTCTTCACGGCCGAGACCTTCATCACCATCGCCAACGAAGTGCCGGCGCTGACGGTGATGGCCGTGGGCATGACCTTCGTGCTGATCATCGCGGGCATCGACCTGTCGGTCGGCTCGGTGCTGGCGCTGAGCGCCGCCGTCACGGCCGCCGCCATCCTGCAGTGGAAGCTGGCCGTGCCCGCCGCCGCGGCGCTGGGCCTGGCCACGGGCCTCTTGTGCGGCGCCGTCACCGGCGCGGTGTCGGTGGCCTGGCGGCTGCCGAGCTTCATCGTCTCGCTGGGCATGCTGGAAGCCGTGCGCGGCGGCGCCTACCTGGTGACGGATTCGCGCACGCAGTACGTGGGCGATGCCATCGCCGGCCTGGCGGCGCCCTGGATCGGCGGCGTGTCCTCGGCCTTCGTGGTGGCGGTGGCCATCGTGATCGTGGGCCACCTGGTGCTCACGCGCACCGTGTTCGGCCGCCATGTGGTGGGCATCGGCACCAACGAGGACGCCATGCGCCTGGCGGGCATCGACCCGCGGCCGATCCGCATCGCCGTGTTCGCCGTCACCGGTCTGCTGGCCGGTCTGGGCGGGCTGATGCAGTCCGCCCGCCTCGAAGCCGCCGACCCCAATGCCGGCGCCGGCATCGAGCTGCAGGTGATCGCCGCCGTGGTGATCGGCGGCACCAGCCTGATGGGTGGGCGCGGATCGGTCATCAACACCTTCTTCGGCGTGCTGATCATCGCGGTGCTCGAAGCCGGCCTGGCCCAGGTGGGCGCCAGCGAACCGGCCAAGCGCATCATCACCGGCGCCGTGATCGTGGCCGCCGTGATCATCGACACCGTGCGCCAGCGGCGCGCCGGCGCCGCCTGACCGGCGCCACCGCTTTCGCACTGCCGCCATGGCCACCATCAAGGACGTCGCCCTGCGTGCCGGTGTGTCGGTGACCACCGTGTCGCACGTGGTCAACGGCACGCGCGCCGTCAGCCCCGAAGGCCGCGCGCGCGTGGAGGACGCCATCCGCGCCCTGGGCTACGTGCCCAGCGCCGTCGCGCGCAGCCTCAAGAGCAACAGCACGCGCACCGTGGGCATGCTGATTCCCAACAGCTCCAACCCCTACTTCGCCGAGATCGTGCGGGTGGTGGAAGACCGCTGCTTCGGTGCCGGCTATGCGCTGGTGCTGTGCAACACCGACGACGAGCCGCAGCGCCAGGGCGTGTACCTGCAGGTGCTCGCGCAGCGGCGCATCGACGGGCTGATCGTGGTCTCCAGCGGCGGCGACGCGTCGCTGCCCGCGCTGCTGGCCGGCCTGCGCATGCCCACCGTGCTGGTGGATCGCGAGGTGGAAGACCCGGCCTGCGACCTGGTCGAGACCGCCCACATGCAGGGCGGCCTGCTGGCCACGCGGCACCTGCTGTCGCTGGGCCACCGGCGCATCGCCTGCATCGGCGGGCCGACCGGGCTGGCGCCCAGCGAGCAGCGCATCGACGGCTGGCGCATGGCGCTGGCCGAAGCCGGCCATTCGGCGACCAGCGCGGCGCTGCTGTGGCACGGCGGCTTCACGCCGCAGGGCGGCTACGAGGCCATGCACGCCATCCTGCGCACGGCCGAGCGGCCCTCGGCCGTGTTCGTGGGCAACGACCTGATGGCGATGGGCGCGCTGCGTGCCGCCCACGAATGCGGGCTGCGCGTGCCCGACGACATGTCGCTGGTGGGCTTCGACGACATCGAGCTGAGCGCCTATGCCAGCCCGCCGCTCACCACCGTGGCCCAGCCCAAGGCCCGCATCGGCGCGCTGGCGGTGGACATGCTGCTGGAGCGCATCGACGGCCGGCGGCAGATCGGCCGCAAGGTGCTGCTGCAGCCGGAGCTGCGGGTGCGCGACTCGACCGCCCGCTTCGGGCCGTCGTGACGCCAGCACCGCGGCCCGTCATCGCGCTCCACCGCTTCGCCCTCCCATCGCCTTGTCCGCGTCTTTGCCTGTGAGTGCCCTCTCTTTCCCCTTGCCCGAGTCCGACGCCGTGAACCGCTCTTCCGCCCCCGCCGATGCCCCGCTGCTGGTCGTGCTTGGCAGCCTCAACATGGACGTGGTGGTGCGCGTGCCGCAAGCGCCCGCCGCCGGCGAGACGCTGCATGGCCGCTCCATCGACCACCTGCCCGGCGGCAAGGGCGGCAACCAGGCCGTGGGCTGCGCCCGCCAAGGCGGCGCGGTGCGCATGCTGGGCTGCGTAGGCGCCGATGCGCACGGCACGGCCCTGCGCGATGCGCTGGCCCGTGACGGCATCGACACCCGCGGCGTGCGCGTCGAGGCGGCCACGCCCACGGGCGTCGCGCTGGTGATGGTGGAGGACAGCGGCCAGAACCGCATCGTCGTGATCCCCGGCGCCAACGCCGCGGTGCAGGTGGACCCGGCCGCGCTGCGCACGCAGCTCGCTGGCGCGGCCTTCCTGATCCTGCAGTTCGAAACGCCGCTGGACCAGGTCGGCCTGGCGATGGAGGTCGCGGCGCAGGCCGGCTGCAGGGTGCTGCTGAATCCCTCGCCGATGCAGGCGCTGCCCGAATCCTTCTGGCCGCGCATCGACACGCTGGTGGTCAACGAGCTGGAAGCGCAGATGCTCTCGGGCCTGCCGGTGACGGGCTTCGCCGAGGCGGCCGTGGCCGCACGCGCCCTGCTCTCCCGCGGCCCGGTGCGCGTCGTGGTCACGCTGGGCAGCGAAGGCGCGGTGGCCGCCGATGCCGACGGCTGCCGCCATCACCCCGCCCTGCGCGTGAAGGCGGTGGACACCACCGCCGCCGGCGACACCTTCCTGGGCGCCCTGGCCGTGTCGCTGGCGCGCGGCGAGACCTTCGACGCTGCCGTGCAGCTGGGCATCCGCGCCGCAGCCCTGTGCATCGGCCGGCCCGGCGCCCAGCCCTCCATTCCTTCGCGCGACGAGGTGCTCGCCAGCCCCGTTCCGCCCGCACCGGTCGCCCTGCCATGAAACGCACCCACCTTCTTCACGCCGAACTCTCCCAGGTCATCGCCGCCATGGGCCATGGCGACATGCTGGTCATCGGCGATGCCGGCCTGCCCATTCCCGACGGGCCGCGCCGCATTGATCTGGCGGTGGCGCGCGGCGTGCCCCGGCTGGATGATGTGCTGGCCGCCGTGTTGAGCGAACTGACGGTGGAAAGCGCCGTCGTCGCCTGCGAGGCCCTGCCGGCGGACCAGGACCGGCCGGCCTGGTACCCCACCGCGCTGCCGATGGCCCCGCTGGCCGTCTCGCACGAGGAATTCAAGCAGCGCAGCGCCAAGGCCCGCGCCATCGTGCGCACGGGCGAGTGCACGCCTTACGCCAACATCCTCTTGATTGCGGGCGTCAGCTTCGAGATCTGAGGCCGCGCCGATCAACGGGACCCCGCGTCAGTCGAAGCGCAGGTCCGCACCCACCGGCTGGCCCACCTTGAGCAGGTGGTCGATGCCCTGGCGCACGATGAGGTTCATGCCGAAGGTGGTGGCACCTTCCATGCGCGGATCGGCGCGGTAGCTGCGCAGCGTCTCGCCCACCACGGGTTGCGTCTGAGCCGTGGCCGGATCGATGTCGGGAATGCTGCAGCGCACGCAGGGCTTGACGGGCTGCAACTGCACCTCGCCCTGCTCGGTGGGGATGTGCAGCATCGCCACACGGTCCTCGTCGTGCGCTTCCATGCGGTCCAGCACGAGGTTGGGGCGCAAGCGGATCGCGTCGATGCTCGGACCGCCATTAGCTGCGAGCCGCTCGTTGAACTCATCCACCGCCGCCTGGCTGACCACCAGCAGCGCATAGCCGTCGGAGAACTGCGTCTGCGCCTCCACGCCACCCGTCCACTTGGGGCTGGAGAGGCGCTTGTGCTCCGGATCGAAGCGCACCATGCGCAGCCGCTGCGGCCGGTCGGGTTCGGAGAGGAAGTCGCTGAACCACTGGGCCGCCACGTCGCCCATGTCGTAGGCCGCCACCTCGTCCTTCCAGATGGTGGCGCGGACCGGTTCCTCCACGCGGTCGTAGGCGATGTGCAGCGCCAGCATGCCGGGGGCGCGCAGGATCATCTCGTAGTGCTTCATCTGCGGCCGGATCAGCGCCATGCGCGGCAGCTCGCGCTGGCTGACGAAGCGGCCGGCCTCGTCCACCAGCATCCAGGCGCGGTCGAATTCCAGGCCGGTCTCGGTGAGCAGGGCCTCCTGCACCTCGACCCCGGCGCAGGACTTGACGGGGTAGACGATCAGCCGCGCGATGCGGGCCTGGAGGTCGAAGCGCGAGAGGTCGGGAGTGGCGGCAGCGGTCACGGCGATGAGGGGCGGCAAGCCCTGGACGGTCAGAGAGAGGAAGCGGCGGCAGGTGGCGACATGCCGCGCGCTTCACGAGCACAAAGCGGGCCGCCCGCGGCGGCGGGCCGCATTGTCGAGCCATCGCCGGGGCGCAGGGGCGCTCCCTACAATGTTTCGATGGCTCTTCCCCCCGAGGTTTGCATTCGCGGCGCCGGCATCGTCGGCCGCACGCTGGCGTTGCTGCTGGCCCGAGAACGGGTCCGCGTGGCCCTGGTGGCCGAAGCCCCTTCCACCCCCTCCCCTGACCGCCCGGACGTGCGCGCCTATGCGCTCAACGCGGCCTCGCGCAGCCTGCTCGAATCGCTGCGGGCATGGCCCGACGCGGCGCAGGCCACGCCGGTGCGCGAGATGCAGGTCTTCGGCGACGAGGACGGCCGGGTGCGCTTCGAAGCCGCCGAGCAGAAGGTCGACGCCCTGGCCTGGATCGTCGACGTGCCCGCACTGGAAGAGCAGTTGGCGGCCGCCGTCCGCTTCTCGCCCCAGGTCGAGGTCGTGACTACCCCGGTCAAGGCCGCGCTCACCGTGGTGTGCGAGGGCAAGGCCAGCCTCACACGCGAGACGCTCGGCGTGCAGTACGCGGTAACCCGCTATCCGCAGATCGCCATCGCCGCGCGGCTGGAGGCCGAACGCCCGCATGGCGGCGCGGCGCGCCAGTGGTTCAGTGCCCAGGGCGACGTGCTGGCCCTGCTGCCCATGGGCGGTGCCGAAGGCCGGCAACTGGCCCTGGTATGGTCCGTGGGCCAGTTGCGCGCGCCCGAACTGCTGGCGCTGGAGGCCGACGCCTTCTGCGCCCGCCTGCGCGAAGCCAGCCACGAGGCGCTGGGCGGCTTCACGCTGTCCAGCGAGCGGGCTGCCTGGCCGCTGCAGCGCGCCACGGCCGACCGCTGGGCCGGGCGCTTTGCGGAAGGTGGTGCCTGGGTGCTGGCCGGCGACGCGGCGCACACCGTGCATCCGCTGGCCGGCCAGGGGCTCAACCTGGGCCTGGCCGATGCCGCCGAACTGGCCCGCGTGATCCGCGAACGCGACTACTGGCGCAGCGTGGGCGACGCCCGCCTGCTTCGCCGCTACGAGCGCGCCCGCCGTGCCGACGTGCTGGCCATGGGCCTGGCCACGGACGGCCTGCAGCAGCTCTTTGCACCGGGCGTCGAGCCGCTCGCACGGCTGCGCAACTGGGGCATGCTCGGCTTTGACCGCAGCCACTTGCTCAAGAGCTGGGTGGCCCGCCGCGCGATGGGCCTGGCCTCTGGTATTTCTTCTCCCTCTCCCTCTGGGAGAGGGTTGGGGTGAGGGCCTTGGGCCCCCCCATCGTTCCTGCCCTGATCCAGGCGCAGGCCCCTCACCCAACCTCTCCCCAGGGGGGAGAGGAGCAACACCCCGCACCATGAAGTACATCCTCCCCCTCCTCCTGGCCGCCACGCTGGCCACCGCCCATGCCGGCGAAGCCGAGATCCGCAAGAACCTCGGCGGCAGCTTTCCGCAGCTCGCGCAGATCGACGAGGTGCGCAAGGCCGCCATGCCCGGCCTGTGGGAAGTGCGCCAGGGCTTCGACCTGTACTACACCGACGAGCAGGGCAACTTCCTGATCCAGGGTCACCTGATCGACGTGAAGAACCGCCGCAACCTCACCGAGGAGCGCGTGGACAAGCTCACCGCCGTCGACTTCGACAAGCTGCCGGTGCAGGACGCCATCAAGATCGTGCGCGGCAACGGCAAGCGCAAGCTGGCCATCTTCGAAGATCCGAACTGCGGCTACTGCAAGCAGTTCGAGCGCGAGCTGCGCAAGGTGGACAACGTGACGATCCACCTCTTCCTGTACCCGGTGCTGGGTCCGGACTCGGCCGTGAAGTCGCGTGACATCTGGTGCTCCAAGGACAAGGCCAAGGTCTGGAGCGACTGGATGATGGACGGCGTGAGGCCCGCCACCGGCGAATGCGACACGCAGGCGCTCAAGCGCAACGTCGAGTTCGGCCGCAAGTACAACATCACGGGCACGCCCACCCTGCTGTTCGCCAACGGCACGCGCACCCCCGGCGCCGTGCCGGCCGCGCAGGTGGAGCAGCAACTCTCGGCCACGAGCAACTGATGGCCGGCGCCCCGGCCGGCCTGCGCTACCGCATCGCGGTGGCGGACCTGAACGCCCACCTGTACGAGGTCACCCTCACCATCGACGAGCCCGCGGCGGACCAGCAGGTCTCGCTGCCGGTGTGGATCCCCGGCAGCTACCTGGTGCGCGAATTCGCACGCAACCTGCAGGGCGCGCCCAAGGCCACGCAAGGCCGGCGCGCCGTGGCCGTCACGCAGTTGGACAAGGCCAGTTGGCGCGTCGCCGCCAGGGCCGGACAGCCGCTCACCCTGCGCTACCAGGTCTGCGCCTTCGACAACTCGGTGCGCACCGCCTGGCTGGACCGGACCCGCGGCTTCTTCAACGGCACCAGCCTGTGCCTGCGCGTGGACGGCCAGGACGGATCGCCCTGCCAGATCGAGATCGTGCCGCCCGCCCTGCCCGAGGGCGAGGCGCCCTGGCAACTGGCCACCGCGCTGCGCCCGCTCAAGACCGACCGCCGCGGCTTCGGCATCTACCAGGCCGCCAACTACGACGAGGTGGCCGACAGCCCGGTCGAGATGGGCGCCTTCTGGAGCGCCGAGTTCGACGTGCTGGGCGTGCCGCACCGCTTCGTGGTGGCCGGCGCCCCGCCCTCGTTCGACGGTGACAAACTCATCGCCGACACGCGCGCCATCTGCGAGACGCAGATGCGCTTCTGGCATGCGGATGACGCCGGTCTTCCTCCTCTCCACCCTGGGGAGAGGCCGGATGAGGGGCCAGCAGCCTCCGCCAAGGCGAAGCGCCCCGCCAAGGCCCGCGCTGCCACCCAGCACCCCGCCCCCCACGACCGCTACGTCTTCATGCTCAACGCCACCGACGACGGCTACGGCGGCCTGGAGCACCGGCACAGCACCGCGCTGATCTGCACCCGCCGCGACCTGCCGCGCCGCGGCGCCACCAAGCAGCCCGAGGGCTACACCACCCTGCTGGGCCTGATCAGCCACGAGTACTTCCACACCTGGAACGTCAAGCGCCTGCGGCCGGCGGAGTTCGCCCGCTACGACTACACACGCGAGAACTACACCCGGCTGCTGTGGTTCTTCGAAGGCTTCACCAGCTACTACGACGACCTGCTGCTGCGCCGCGCCGGCCGCATCGACGACGCCACCTACCTCAAGCTGTTGAACAAGACCCTCAACCAGGTGCAGCAGACACCGGGGGCCGCCGTGCAGTCGGTGGCCGAGGCCAGCTTCGACGCCTGGATCCGCTACTACCGCCCCGACGAGCAGACACCCAACACCACGGTGAGCTACTACACCAAGGGCGCGCTGGTGGCGCTGTGCCTGGACCTGACGCTGCGGCGCGAGGGCCAGGGCTCGCTGGATGCGGTGATGCGCGAGCTGTGGCGCGCGAGCGAAGGCGGCCCCATCGACGAGGCCGCGATTGCCGCGACGCTGGCCCATGTCGGCGGCCGGGCCTACACGAACGAGCTGTCGCGGTGGGCGAATGGCACGGCTGAACTGCCGCTGCGCGACCTGCTGCCGGCGCACGGCGTGGCCATCCACGACGACCCGGCGCAGCTGGCGCAGGCCCTGGGGCTGCGGGTCGACGAGAGCGGCGGCACCGTCAAGGTCAAGATGGTGCTGCGCGGCGGCGCGGCCGAGAAGGCCGGCTTCGCCGCCGGCGACGAATGGCTGGCCGTCGAGACCGCCACCCACGGCGCCAAGGCCGCGGAAGGCTGGCGCATCGGCAAGCTCGACGACATCCCGCTGTACCTCGGCGCCGCCAGGAAATGCGTGGCCCTGGTGGCCCGCGACCGCCGACTGTTGCGCCTGCCGCTGGCCTGGCCGTCGGGCGACGCGCGCACCTGGCGCCTGGCCGGCAGCGACGCCGAGCTGCTCAAGCGCTGGCTTCAGGGCTGAGCGGCGGCCGGTCGCCTGACGGCATCGACGTCTCCGGGCGGACAGCCGCCCACCACGTCGGCCGGGTGGCCGTCGGTATAGTGCGCGAGGGCCTCGCCGGCCCGCCCTGTCCGTTCATTCCAGGAGACCCCCGTGAGCTACGAGAACATCGAAGTGCGCGTCGAAGCCGGCAAGGTCGGCATCGTCACGCTCAACCGCCCCAAGGCCCTCAATGCGCTCAACGATGCGCTCATGGACGAGCTGGGCGCCGCGCTCAAGGCCTTCGATGCCGACGAGGCCATCGGCTGCATGATCATCACCGGCAGCGAGCGCGCCTTCGCGGCGGGCGCCGACATCGCGCTGATGGCCAAGTACACCTTCGTCGACACCTACAAGGGCGACTACATCACCCGCAACTGGGAGTCGGTGCGCTCCATCCGCAAGCCGGTGATCGCCGCCGTCAGCGGCTTCGCCCTGGGCGGCGGCTGCGAACTGGCCATGATGTGCGACTTCATCATCGCCGCCGACAACGCCCGGTTCGGCCAGCCCGAGATCAAGCTGGGCGTGATTCCCGGTGCCGGCGGCACCCAGCGCCTGCCCCGCGCCGTCGGCAAGGCCAAGGCCATGGACATGGCCCTGACCGGCCGCATGATGGACGCCGCTGAGGCCGAGCGCGCGGGCCTGGTCAGCCGCGTGGTGCCCTACGACAAGCTGATGGACGAGGCCCTGGGCGCCGCATTGACCATCGCCGACTTCTCGCAGATCGCCGTGATGGCCGCCAAGGAATCGGTGAACCGCGCCTTCGAAGGTTCGCTGTCGGACGGCGTGATGTTCGAGCGCCGCCTGTTCCACGCCCTCTTCGCCACGGCCGACCAGAAGGAAGGCATGGATGCCTTCCTGAACAAGCGCAAGGCCGAGTTCAAGAACCAGTGACGGCAAAGGGGCTTGCGCCTGCCGATTTTTGCCCCCTATAATCGTGGGCTTCGGCGCTTTAGCTCAGTCGGTTAGAGCGATGGAATCATAATCCACAGGTCCGCGGTTCGAGTCCGTGAAGCGCCACCAAAACCTCAAAAGGGACCCCGTGCAAACGGGGTCCCTTTTTCTTTTGCGCGAGGCAGGGTGCGATATCCTGACTGCGACCTGAACCACTCTCGGCAACTGCAGGCGCTGCAGGCCGGCCTCCCTCGCGGGGATTGGCCTGCCACCCTGCCCCCGTCGCCGCCTGCCATGCGCCTCATGATCGTGGAAGACGACACCCTGCTGGGCGACGCCCTCGCCCAGGGCTTGCGCCAGCGCGGCCATGCGGTGGACTGGTTCCGCGACGGGACGCAGGCAGATGCCGCCCTGGCCGGCGCCCCCTTCGACGCCGTGGTGCTCGATCTGGGGCTGCCGGGCGGCGATGGCATGAGCTGGCTGCGGCGCTGGCGGCAGGCCGGCCGCGTGCTGCCGATCCTGGCGCTGACGGCGCGCGACGGCGTCGAGCAGCGCATCGACGGCCTGGACGCCGGCGCCGACGACTACCTGATCAAGCCCATCACCATCGACGAACTGGCCGCGCGCCTGCGCGCCCTGGTGCGGCGCACCGCCGGCCATGCGCAGGCGGTGTGGCAGCACGGCCAGCTCAGCTATGACCCGGCCAGCAAACTCGTGCACTGGCGCGGCGCGCGTGTGGAGCTCACCGGCCGCGAGCTGGCACTGCTGGAGATCTTCCTGAGCCAGCCGCAGCGCGTGCTGTCCAAGTCCACGCTGCTCGAAAAGCTCTACGACTGGAGCGGGGGCGAGCCGGAGGGCAATTCGCTCGAAGTCCATATCCACCACCTCCGCCGCAAGATCGACCCGGCCATCGTGCGCACGGTGCGCGGCGTGGGTTACGCACTGGGCACGGGCGAGGCATCTTCCTGAGCCCATGCAGCACGGAAGTCCCGCATGAGCCTGCAGCGCCGCCTGCTGCTGTACCTGCTGATCTGCGCGCCGCTGGTGTGGGGCCTGGCGCTGTACTTCTCGACCCAGCGGGCCCGCCACGAGGTCAACGAGATGTTCGACACCGAACTCGTGCGCCTGGCGCGGCAGGTGCAGGCCACCCTGGGCCACGGCTATCCGGGTTCGTCAGCCACGCTGCCGCCCGCACCCAGGGAGGGTGCACCCGACGCGGGCGACTCCGATGTGCGCGACCTGGCGATTGCCGTCTGGTCGGCCGACGGCAAGCTGGCACTGTCCGACCGCGAGGGCGTGGATTTGAACTTCCGCGCCGACGCCCAGGGCTTCATCGATGACGAGGTGGACGGCCGGCCCTGGCGCGTCTACTACATGCGCTCGGTCGACGGCCAGTGGCTGGTCGCGGCCGGCCAGGGCGCCTACGAACGCGACGAACTGGTCTATGGCCTGACGGTCACGCAGGTCGTGCCCTGGCTGCTGGTGCTGCCGGTGCTGCTGGCCGTGATGGCCTGGGCGGTGCGCGCCGCCCTGACGCCGATGCGCCGGCTGACCAGCGAACTCGCGCACCGCGATGCGCAGGACCTGCGTCCCGTGCCGAGCGCCCGCGCGCCGGCCGAGCTCAAGCCCCTGCTGGTGGCGATGAACGGCCTGTTCCAGCGCATCGAGCAGTTGCTGGTGCGCGAACGCCGCTTCACCGCCGACGCCGCGCACGAACTGCGAACCCCACTGGCCGTGCTGGCCGCTCAGTGGGACGTGGTGCGCCACGCCGGCACCCCGGCCGAGCGCCGGCAGGCGGAGGAAAAACTCAGCGCCGGCCTGCGCCGCATGGAGCGGCTGGTGACGCAGATGCTGTCGCTGTCGCGCGTGGAATCGGGCGTGCTGCCTTCGCTGGATGCCGAGATCGACTGGCCGCCCATCGTCGAGCAGGCCATGAGCGACTGCCTGCCACTGGCCGAGCGCCGCCGCATCGACCTGGGCTGCGAATGGCCACCCGCCGGCACGCACCCGATGCCGCTGCTGGGCGATGGCCACCTGATGACGGTGCTGGTGCGCAACCTGCTGGACAACGCCGTGCGCTATGCGCCCGAGGGCAGCAGCGTGGTGCTGCGCATCGGCCGCGAACAGCTGGAGGTGGAGAACGACGGGCCGCCGCTGTCCGCCGGTCAGCTCGCGCGCATGGGCGAGCGCTTCTACCGGCCCGAAGGCCACCACGAGGTGGGCAGCGGCCTGGGCGTGTCGATCGTGCGGCGCATCGCCCAGCTGCACGGGCTGGAACTGCAGTTGGGCCCGCGCGCCGATGGCCACGGGGTGCGCGCCGTGCTGCAGTTCGACGCGGCGCATCGCTGAGCGGCGCCGCGCGGCCGAAGACGCCGCTCAGCGCGCCTTGATCTTGTCCATCAGCGCCTTGACCTCCTCGCGGCGGCCGGTGTCGGCGATCTGCCGGCCGGGCCGTGCGGGCGCCTGCAGGGCGCGCTCCAGGTAGGTCATCGCCTGGTCGGGCTGCTTGGTCTCGACCAGGTATTCGCCGTAGAAGAAGTTGGGGTCGATGCCCTTGGGGTTGAGCGCCAGCGCCTTCTGCAGCAGCTCCTTGGCCTTGGCCTTGTCGCCGAAGCCCACGGGCCAGCCGGGCACCTTGTAATAGAGCACGCCCAGGCTGTTGTAGGCCGAGCCTTCGAGCACGTCGCCGTTGATGGCGATGGCCGACTCGTACAGCGCCTTGGCCTGCTTGACCAGACCCAGCGCGCCCAGGCCGCCCTTCTCGCCGGCCACGGAACTCACGATGATGCCCTCCCACACCAGGGGCTCGGCCCGACCGGGATTGGCTTCGCTCAGCTTGCGCGCCTTGGCGGCCAGCGCCTCGAAGCGCTTCTCGCGCTCGGCCGGCGGCGCCTGGTAGCGGATCACTTCCCAATCGTGCTGCAGTTCGGCGACGCCGTCGTCGACCGGCGCGGCGCGGCTGATCAGCGGCGTGACTGCCGCCAGCACGCCGGCACCGGCCAGCAGGGCCATCGACAGCCAGACGCGGCGGCGCAGCCCTGCATCGGCGGGCCTGGCGGCAGCGATGGCACGGGAGGAGAAGGTGGCGGGGGTGGTCTTCATGGGATTCGCAAGGAAGGTGGAGGGGGTCGAAGGCGGGCCGGGGTCCGGGGCTCAGCGCTGCAGGGCCTGCAGCCTCAGAGCTGCGGCGCCTGCAGCGAATGCGCGTCGGCGGACTCTGGCCGCTGCGACTCGAAATGCTCGAGCGTGAGCGGCGCGGGCGGCTGCACCGGCGGCAGGCTGTTGCGGTGGGCGGCGAAGGCGCCGTCCAGCAAGGCGGGCGCCATGCCGTTCAGGCGGACCGCCAGCTTTTCGGGAAAGCCCAGGAAGCGCTCGGCCGCGCCGCGCTCCAGCAGTTGCACCAGGGCCTGGGCGACCGTGTCGGCATCGTCCATGGCGGTCTTGGTGGCCTGGTTGTAGCGCTCGACGGCTTCGCTGTTGAACTCGGTCTTCGTGCTGCGCGGTCCGAGGTACTGCACCTTGACCGACGTGTCGGCCAGTTCCCGGCGCAGCGATTCGGCAAAGCCGCGCAGGCCGAACTTGCCGGCGCTGTAGACGCTGAAGCCCGGCAGCCCCAGCCGGCCCAGCACCGAGCCCACGAAGAGCACGCTGGCCTGCTTCTGCTGGCGCAGATGCGGCAGCAGCGCCTGCGTGAGCAGCATGGGCGTGAACAGGTTCAGTTGCAGCACCTGGGCGACGGCGCCGGCATCGAAGGATTCCAGCCGGCCGAACGCGGGCGTGCCAGCGCCATGGACCACGGCATTGCACTGCCACTGCGCCGCCACCTGCACCAGCGGATCGAGGCTGTCCACCCGGGTCAGGTCGGAGGCATACCACTCGACGCGATGGCGCTCCACGCCCAGCTCACGCACCAGGGCACGGGCCTGGGCCGCCAGCCGCGCGGGCGAGCGGCCAGCGAGCATCACGCTGGCGCCCGCCTGGATCAGCCGACGCGCGGCGGCGGAACCGATGCCGCCGCTGGCGCCGGTGAGCAATACCCGGCTGTCGGCCGCCTTCATGCCGCCACTCCCGCGGCAGACGTCGCCGCTGTCTGGCCCTGCGGCAGCGGCAGGCTGCGGAAGACGTCGCCATAGAGCCGGTAGAAGGCCTTGGCCGCGTGGACGATGGCGTCCTGGTCGGCCGGGTCCTCGATCTGCTCCATCAGCAGCGCGAAATGGGCGGTGTGCTCCTGGTCCAGCGTGCCGTGCGAGCGCAGGTAACTGAAGGCCGAATCGGGCAGGCCCAGTGGCTTCTGGATCTGGTCGGCGGCCATCAGCGCGATCGACACGCTGGTGCCTTCCAGCACATGCACCATGCCGAAGAAGCCCAGCGGATTGCGGCGGGCGATGGTGTCGTAGGCATAGGCCACCATGACCTCCGTCGCATGGCCCGGCGGGCCGCGGCGCACGGCCTCGGCATCGCCGCCACAGGCGCGGATGTCGTCGAGGATCCACTCGTCGTGGCCCTGCTCTTCCTCGATGTATTCGTCGAGCGCACCTTCGAGCCAGGCATGGCCGGCATCCAGCCTCGCCTTGAAGGCCCGCATCAGCGGCACGGTGTGGCTGACGTGGTGGTACGCCTCGCGCAGGAAGGCCAGGTAGCTGGGCAGGGACACGTCGCCGCGCAGGCAGCCCTGGATGATGGGGGTGCCGAGCAGGCCGACGCGCTCGGTGGCGGTCTCGGCGACAAGGCGGGCATGGAAACTCATCGGAAGCTCCGTGAAGGGATGAGAAAGAAGAAGGTGGGGCTCAGGCAAGGGCAGGCGCGGGCAGTTCCAGCGCCTGCGCATGGCGGGCCAGCACGGCCGCGCGCTGCGGCCGGCCGTTGGCAGTGGCCATGCCGGACTCGGCCGTGAATGGGGCGACGGCGCGGGCCCAGCGCTGGACGCGCGCGTAATCGGGCAGGTGCGCATTGGCGGCATCGACGGCCGCCTGCAGCCAGGCATCGTCGGCATCGGCCGCCAGCGGCCAGAGCACCGCCGACAGCGCCGGCTGTCCATCGCCGAAGACCACCGCCTGGCCGATGGCGGGATGGCCGCGCAAGGCGGTCTCCACCCACTCGGGCGAGACGTTGCGGCCGAAGGCGGTGATCAGCAGGTTCTTCTTGCGGCCATCCACGTGCAGGAAGCCGTCGGCATCCAGATGCCCCAGATCGCCCGTCGGCCACCATTCGCCGGGCGCGCGCGCATCGCCCAGGTAGCCGGCGAACAGGCTGCCGGCCACCTCGATCTCGCCATCGGCCGCGATGCGCAGGCGGGCATGGGGCAGCGCAGCGCCGGCGCTGCCCGGCCGGTCGCAGCCGGGCAGGTTGAGTGTCTGCACCGAGGCACCTTCGGACAGGCCATACCCCTCGTAGGCCGGGATGCCCAGCGAACGCGCAGCCTGCACCAGGCCCACGCCGACCGCGGCGCCGCCCACGGCCACCAGCTTGAGCGACTCGGGTGCGCGCTGCCGCGTCTGCGCCAGATAGCCCGCCCAGGCCCGCAGCATCTGCGGCAGCAGGATCAGGCTGTTCGGCTGGTGCCGGACCACGGCGGCGTGGAAGGCGGCGACATCGAAGCTGGACGAACCCGTGAGTCCCACATCCTGCAGGGGCAACACGATGCAGCTGGCACCGGCCGTCAGGGGCGCCATCAGTCCGGCGATGTTCTCCAGCAGCACGGCGAAGGGCAGCGCGCACAGGTGGCGTTGCACCTGCAGCGGCGCCATGGCCACCACCAGGCCATCGGCCACGCGCTGCATGGACGCGGCCGTCAGGCACACGCCCTTGGGTGCGCCCGTGGTGCCCGAGGTGAAGGTGATCTTGGCCGTGCCCGGCGGCATGGGCACCTTGCGCGCGGGCAGGCGCAGCATCGTGAAGGGCTGGCCGGCGATCTCGCACGGCACGGCCGGCGCCTGCGGCCAGCGGGCGGCCACGGGCGGAAGGGTGAGCACGGTGTCCACGCCCGACGCGCCGATGGCATGAGCGATCTGCTCCGGCGTGAAGAAGGCGGGCAGCGGCACATGCACGATGCCGGCCCGCAGCGCGGCCCGGTCGGCGATCACCCAGGCGGGCGAGTTGTCCATGAGCGTGGCCAGCACGCGGGTGCCCTGCGCGGCCAGTCGCTGCGCGAGCGAGGCGGCCTGGGCATCGACGTCGGCCGCGCGCCAGGTGCGGATGCCGTCGTCGAGGGCGATGGCCTGCGGGTCATGCGAAGTGGCGGTCATGCGCGGCCTCCGGCGGCAAGGCGGGCGCGGCGCGTCATGAAGTGCCGCAGGGCGCGCCGCAGGTGGATGGCCATCACCACCGGCTCGTGGTCGTAGTAGCTGCCCCAGCAGCGGGCCTGGTCGCCCAGCGCATCGGGCACGGCGCGGCCCAGCGTGAGCGGGGCCACGCCCAGGCGTACGAGCATCGCGCGCAGTTCCTGCGTGACGGTGCCCACGACCCAGTCGAAGCCCTCGCCGATCAGGTAGGGCCCGAGCAGCTGCACCAGGCGGCGGCCTTCGCCACCACGCGGGGCGGCGAGGTTGCCGACCTCCACGATGCCCGCACGGTCCACGGGGCGGCCGGCATGCGCGGCAATGAGCGACTCGACGGGCGCGTCAAGGTACTGCTCCAGGAAGAGCGGACCTTCATCCGCCCGACGGTAGCCCACCGCGGCAAGCACATGGCTGCCCTCGCGCAGAGCCAGCAGCATGGGCGCGAAGGCCGGCACCAGGGCGCCATAGCGCTGGGCATACATCTCGCGGATGCTCTGCTCCACCGCGGCACGTTGCGGGTCGGCCTCCGGATGCCGCGTGAGATGGCCCGCCACGGGAAAGGCGGAGGGGATCGGCGATGTCGGCATGGCATCGCCCAGAGGAGAGAACAGGCGCATGGGTGGTCCGTGTCGCGGCGGCAGAAAAGCCACTGCGCAGGTTGACGAATGGCCGTGATGGTCTGCGGACGCGCTTAACGCCAAATTAAGTGCGGGGCGGCGTTCCGCGCCCTTTGCTGACCGGCAGATGACTCAGAAATGGCCCGTGAGGCCCAGCGTGCCGGTGATGGTGCGGACCGCCGGCTGCTGGTCGTCCCGCGCGCGGACCACCCCGGCCGCCAGGTCCCAGCGCGGGCCCAGGCTGTAGACCACACCGAGCTCGGCATAGCGCGTGCGCTGGCGCGTCGCGTCGACGCCCTGGCGCTGCTGCAGGCCCACATCGGCGGCCAGCTTCCAGTCGTCGGCGATGTTCCAGACCAGCGCCATGGACAGGCGCCGGTTGATGGCGCCGGCCGTCGGATCGATGTCGCGCTGGCGGCCCCACGCATAGTTGACGTGCAGGGCGCCGAAGGGCAGCTGCTGGCTCAGCAGCAGCGTCACTTGGCCCGAGCTGCGGCCGTCGCCCAGGCCTCGCGCCTCGCGGCGGCTGCTCACGGGCGCGACGAACTCGGGCTTGAGGCCGAGGCTGGTGCCGGTGGCCTCGTTCTCGTAGAAGCGCCACTTGAGGCCCAGGGCCGTGTTGCCCCAGCCGCTGGTGCGGCTGCCGTCGGCCTGCATGCGCAGGAAGGTGGGCGCGGCATAGAGGTCGACGGTGTCGGTGACGCCATAGGTGTAGGTGGCCGAGAGGCTGTCGCCGGCCTGGCGCGCCGGGCCGGTCGACCGACGGGCGCGTGCAGCGGCCATTTCGATCTGCTGCACGCCGGCGCCCTGGGTGCCGGTGTCGTCGGTGATCAGCGGCTGCATGGCCTGCGCGGCCAAGCCGGGCAGCAGCAATGTCAGCGCCACAAGGCTTGTGCGCCGCCCTGGCGTCGATCGCAGCGGCGAGGCCGCCGGCAGGTTCTGGGTGTTCTTCATCGTGGTCGGGACAAGCGCTGCGCATTGGACGCAGGAGGAGTGAACTCTTCATGAATCCGGCTTCTGCGACATGGCCGCGCCTGCCCAGGAGGGCGCGTCACCTTGGCTACAGCAAAGCCCCTTCGACGGGGCCTCCACCGATTGCCGCGCGGCCCCGCGTCCCGCCTAATGGCCGGCCTTACGAAGCAAGACCCGGAGACCTCTTCCATGCACCGTCGCCCCCTCCTCGGCGCGCTCATGCTCGCCGCCCTCGGCACTGCCGCCCTGAGCGCGCAGGCCCAGCAGGCCACACGCGCCTTCCCCGAGAAACCCATCCGCCTCGTCATCGCCTTCCCGGCCGGCGGTCCGACCGACATCACCATGCGCCAGCTGGCCGAGAACGCCAGCAAGGTGCTGGGCCAGCCGGTCATCATCGACAACAAGCCCGGTGCCGGCGGCACGCTGCCCGCGCAGCAGCTGCAGACCGTGCAGCCCGACGGCTACACGCTGGCGCAGATTCCGCTGGGCGTATTCCGCCTGGGCTACACCACCAAGATCAACTGGGACCCGATCAAGGACATCAGCTACGTGCTGAACGTCACCGGCTACGCCTTCGGCATCGTGGTGCCCGCCGACAGCCCGTTCAAGAACTGGGCCGACTTCGTGGCCTATGCCAAGGCCAATCCGGGCAAGCTCACCTACGGCTCCACCGGCACGCTCACCAGCCCGCACCTGACCACCGAGCTGGTGGCGCAGCGCGCCGGCATCCAGCTGCAGCACGTGCCCTACAAGGGCAGCGCCGACCTCACGCTGGCGCTGATGAGCGGCCAGCTGATGGCCGGCGCCGACAGCACCGGCTGGGCGCCCTATGTGGAGTCCGGCAAGATGCGCGTGCTCAACACCTGGGGCGACAAGCGCCTCGCGCGCTTCCCGGATGCGCCCACGCTCAAGGAGCTGGGCTACGACATCGTGCAGAACTCGCCCTTCGGCATCGGCGCCCCGCGCGGCACGCCACCCGAGGTGGTCAGGAAGCTGCACGACGCCTTCAAGCAGGCGATGGAAGAACCCAGCTACCTGGCCTCGCTCGCCAAGTACGACATGGTGCCGATCTACATGGGCAGCGCCGACTACACCCGCTTCGCCCGCGAGACGGTGGAGCGCGAGAAGGCCGTGATCGACAAGCTGGGGCTGGGCAAGCCGCAGTGAGCGTGACGCCATAAACAGAAAGGGCCGCGATGCGGCCCTTTCTGTTGCTGAGCGATGGGGTCGCTCAGGCTGCCATGATGGTCACGGACTTGGTGTTGAGGTAAGCCTCCACGGCCTCCGGGCCGCCCTCGGAGCCGTAGCCGGAATCCTTGACGCCACCGAAGGGCATCTCGGGCGTGGGCGTGGCGGGCTGGTTGATCCAGACCATGCCGGCCTCGATGCGCTGCGACAGCAGGTGCGCGTTCTTGATCGAGCGCGTGTACGCATACGAGGACAGGCCGAAGGGCAGGCGGTTGGCTTCGGCGATGGCGTCCTCGAGCGCGTCGAAGCCGCGGATGGCCGCCACGGGGCCGAAGGGCTCGTCGTTGAACACCGAGGCGTCCAGCGGCACGTCGTCCAGCACGGTGGGCGCGAAGAAGTTGCCTTCGCTGCCGATGCGCTCGCCGCCGGCCACCACCTTGGCGCCCTTGGCGCGTGCGTCCTGCACCACGTTGGCCATGGCCGTCAGGCGGCGCGAATTGGCCAGCGGGCCCATCGACGTGCCTTCGGCGAGGCCGTCGCCGACCTTCAGGCCCTGCGCATGCTTGACCAGCGCGGCGGTGAACTCGGCCTTGATGCTGTTGTGCACCAGGAAGCGCGTGGGCGAGATGCAGACCTGGCCGGCATTGCGGAACTTGGCGGCACCGGCGGCCTTGACGGCCAGGGCGATGTCGGCGTCGTCGGCCACGATCACCGGCGCATGGCCGCCCAGTTCCATGGTGGCGCGCTTCATGTGCTGGCCGGCCATCGCGGCCAGTTGCTTGCCCACCGGGGTGGAGCCGGTGAAGGTGATCTTGCGGATCACCGGATGCGGGATCAGGTAGCTGGAGATCTCGGCCGGATCACCGAACACCAGGCCGACCACGCCGGCCGGCACGCCGGCGTCGACGAAGGCCTTGATCAGGGCGGCGGGCGAGGCGGGCGTCTCTTCGGGCGCCTTCACCAGGAAGGAGCAGCCGGCGGCCAGCGCGGCGCCCAGCTTGCGCACCACCTGGTTGATGGGGAAGTTCCAGGGCGTGAAGGCCGCGACGGGGCCGACCGGCTCCTTGATGACCAGCGACTGCGCGGCCAGGTTGCGCGAGGGCACGATGCGGCCGTACACGCGGCGGCCTTCGTCGGCGAACCATTCGATGATGTCGGCGGCGGCCACGACTTCGATGCGGGCCTCGGCCAGGGGCTTGCCCTGTTCCTGCGTCAGCAGCGGCGCGATCTCGTTGGCGCGCTCGCGCACCAGGCCCGCGGCCTTGCGCATGAGGGCGGCGCGCTCGTGCGCCGGCATGAAGCGCCAGGCCTCGAAGCCCTTCTGCGCCGCGGCCAGGGCGCGGTCCAGGTCCTCCTTGCCCGCATGGGCCACCTTGCCGATGGGCTGGCCGGTGGCCGGGTTGATCACGTCCAGCGTCTTGCCGCTGGCGGCATCGACCCATTCGTTGGCGATCAGGAGCTGGGTGTTGGGATAGGAAGCGGTCATGCGCGTCGTCGTCCTTGGTGGTCGGTCGGGAGGAGCGGCAGGGGCCAGGGCCGAGAGGCTCGGCGAAGTGCCGCAAGGCGGGAGAGAACGAACAATGCTACCCGCTCGCCACGCCGGTCGCAGGGCCGCGCGCGCAAGTCCGGGCGGCACGAGGCCCCGCGGATAATCGCCTCCCCCTTCTTCCCGCCCCCTTCGCCATGACCGCACGCCGCGCCGCAGCCCCCGTCGCCGACGACAGCTCGCACAACGCGGCCCGGCAGGCCATCCTGGAGGCAGCCCGCGCCGAGTTCGCGGCCAAGGGCCTGGCCGGTGCCCGCGTCAACGAGATCGCGGCACGGGCGGGCGTGAACAAGCAGCTGCTGTACTACTACTTCGGCAACAAGGAAGACCTCTACCGCACCGCCCTGGAAGCGGTCTACGCCGAGATCCGTTCGCTGGAGCGGGACCTGCACCTCGGCGACATGGAACCCACCGCCGCCATGGCGGCGCTCATCGGCTTCTCCTTCGACTACCTGGCCCGCCACCCCGACTTCATCGGGCTGCTCAACCACGAGAACGCGCACGGCGCCGCCCATGTGCGCGACTCGGCGGCGATCCGCGACACCAACTCCCCGCTGATCGAGCTCATCGCCCAGACGCTCGCGCGCGGCATGGCGGCGGGCGTCTTCCGCGCCGGTATCGATGCGGTGGAGCTGTACGTGTCGGTTGCCGGCATGTCGTACTTCTTCTTCTCGAACCGGTTGACCCTGTCCTCCATCTTCGGCCGCGACCTGTGCGAGGGCGGCGCCGTCGAGTCCTACCGCGCCCATGTGGTGAGCTTTGCCATGGCCGGGCTGCGCCCCTGAAGGTGCCCCCTGCTGGCGGGGCCCCGCGGGCCTGCAGCCGGCCCCACCTGCCATTCGCCCATTTTCAACCAAACGGTTGACAGCATCGGAAGCGGTGCCTACAGTGCATCTCCAAGGCGCCGGAACCGGTGCCGCGGAGTCACCCATGAGCCCAAGCCTTTCCCCCGCGGCGCCTGCGTCCGCGGCCCTGCTGGACCCCACGCAACTGCCCGAGCGCTTCGATTCGGTGGAGGCGCTGGATGCCTTCCTGGCCCGTCCGACCCAGGCCCTGGTGGACGATCTGGCCGCGGTCGAAGGCGACCTGATGATCCTGGGCGTGGCCGGCAAGATGGGCCCGACGCTGGCCCGGCTGGCCCGCAACGCCGCGCCGCACAAGCGCGTGATCGGCGTGGCCCGCTTCAGCGACCCGGCGGTGCGCGAACAGCTGGAGGCCTGGGGCGTGCACACCATCGCCTGCGACCTGCTCGACCGCGACGCGCTGCAGGCCCTGCCGAAGGTGCCCAACATCGTCTTCGCCGCCGGCCACAAGTTCGGCGCCAAGGACAACCAGGCCCTGACCTGGGCCATGAACACCCATGTGCCGGCGCTGGTGGCCGACACCTTCCGCGAATCGCGCATCGTGGCCTTCTCCACCGGCAACATCTATCCGCTGACGCCGGTCGGGCGCCAGGGGGCCTCGGAGCTGACCCCGCCGGCGCCCATCGGCGAATACGCCCAGTCCTGCATCGGCCGCGAGCGCATGTTCCAGTACTTCGGCGCGCGCCATGGCACGCCGGGGCGGCTGTTCCGCCTCAACTACGCCATCGACATGCGCTACGGCGTGCTGCACGACATCGCCGCCAAGGTGCACCGGGGCGAGACCATCGACCTGGCCATGGGCCATGTGAACGTGATCTGGCAGGGCGACGCCAATGCCCAGGCGCTGCGCAGCCTGCGCCACTGCACCACGCCGCCCTCGCCCATCAACTGCACCGGCCCCGAGACCCTCTCCGTGCGCTGGCTGGTCGAGGAATTCGCCCGCCGCATGGACGTGCCGGTGCGGGTGAGCGGGCAGGAGGCGCCCACCGCCCTGCTGTCGGACACCACGCAGGCCACCCGCCTCTTCGGCTATCCCGTCGTGCCGCTGGGCGCGATGCTCGACTGGGTGGCCGACTGGGTGATCCAGCAACGCCCCAGCCTGCACAAGCCGACCAAGTTCGAGGTGCGGGATGGCGCCTTCTGAGGCGACCCGCGCCGATGCCGAGCCGACGCGCGCGGTGCGGCTGGGTGACGCGGACGTGTTCGCCGGCGTGGCGCTGTCCGATGCCGCGGGCTGGAACCAGACGGCCGACGACTGGGCCTTCTTCGCCCGCCACGGCGTCGCGTTCGGCCGGCGCACGGCACGCAGCGAGCTGGTGGCCACCGCGGCCGTGCTGCCCTATGGGCCACTGGCCTGGATCTCCATGGTGCTGGTCGACCGCGAATGGCGCCATCGGGGCCTGGCCAGCGACCTGCTCCGTGAGGCGCTGGCACACCTGGGCGAGCGCCGGCTCACCCCCGTCCTCGACGCCACGCCGGCCGGCCAGGCGGTGTACGAGCGCCTCGGCTTCCGCCCCGGCTTCGGCTTCTGCCGCTGGGCGGGCGAGGCCGGCCGACATCCTGCCTCGGTGGTGGACAGCGCGGTGCGGCCCGCCAGCGGCGACGACGAAGACGCATTGACCACCCTCGACCGCAACGCGAGCGGCCTCACGCGCGGCCTGCTGCTGCGCGACCTGCTGGCCCGCCGCGGCACGCGGACGTGGCTGCGGGCGGGCGACGGCGGCCCTTCGGCCTTCGTCATCGCGCGCGAAGGCCGGCGGGCCTGGCAGATCGGCCCCCTGGTGGCGCCCACGAGCGCCCAGGCCCAGGCGCTGCTGCAGACCGCCCTGACCGAACTGGACGGCCCGGTCTTCATCGACGTGCCGGATGCCCACACCGCCCTGCGCGCATGGCTCGGCGCCCAGGGCTTCACCGTGCAGCGGCCCTTCGTGCGCATGGCGCGGGCGCAGACCCTGCCCGACTGCGTGACCCAACCCTCGGCCGCTCTCTTTGCCGTGGCCGGCCCCGAATTCGGATGACCCCATGCCTCTTGCCGACGACGCCGTGACCCATGCCCGCCAGCTGCTGCAGCGCGGCCTGGCCATTCCTGCCCACCCGCTCGCCCTGGATGCGCAGCGACAGCTGGACGAGCGCCGCCAGCGCGCCCTCACCCGCTACTACCTCGACGCCGGCGCGGGCGGCCTCGCCGTGGGCGTGCACACCACGCAGTTCGCCATCCGCGAGCGGGGGCTGTACGCGCCGGTGCTGAGGCTGGCGGCCGAGACGGCCCGCGACTGGATGGGCTCGCAGCGGGAACTCGCGCTCGTCGCCGGGCTGTGCGGCCCGACCGCCCAGGCCCTGGCCGAGGCCCGGCTGGCGCGCGACCTGGGCTACCACGCCGGCCTGCTGAGCCTGGCCGCCCTGAGCGACCGCAGCGAGGACGAACTCATCGCCCACTGCCAGGCCGTGGCGGCCGAGCTGCCGCTGGTGGGCTTCTACCTGCAGCCGGCGGTCGGCGGCCGAGTGCTCAGCGCAGGCTTCTGGGCCCGCTTCGCGGCCATCGAGCAGGTGGTCGCCATCAAGGTGGCGCCCTTCCACCGCTACCGCACCCTGGACGTGGTGCGCGGCCTGGTGGCGGCACGGGCCGAGGAACGGGTGACGCTCTACACCGGCAATGACGACCACATCGTGCTGGACCTGCTCACGCCGTTCACCGTGATGCGCGACGGCGCACCGGTCACAGTGCGCTTTCACGGCGGGCTGCTGGGGCACTGGTCGGTCTGGACGCAGAAGGCCGTGCAGCTGCTGCAACGCTGCCAGGCCACGGTCGCGGCCGGCGCCGTGCCGGCCGAGCTGCTGGCACTGGACAGCCGCGTCACCGACTGCAACAGCGCCTTCTTCGACGTCGCCAACGACTTCCGCGGCTGCATCGCCGGCTGCCATGAGATCCTGCGCCGCCAGGGCCTGCTCGAAGGCATCTGGTGCCTCGATCCGCAGGAGGGTCTGAGCCCCGGCCAGGCCGACGCGCTGGATCGCGTGTGCCGCGAGCACGCCGACCTGTCCGACGACGAATTCGTGGCCGCGAACCGCGACCGCTGGCTCCGCTGAAACCCCACTCCAGGAACGCCGCATGCACCGTCTGCGCCAGGCCCTCGCCCACTACCTGCCGGCCGTGGGCATCTTCGTCGGCTTCGTGCTCCTGTGGCAGCTGGCGGTGTCGGTCTTCGACATCCGCGAGTACCTGCTGCCCAGCCCGGGGGCCGTGCTGCAGGCCATGGTGAGTCAGGAGATCCCGTGGCTGCAGCATGCCTGGATCACCGCGGTGGAGATCCTCGGCGCCTTCGTGCTGGCCGGCGCTTCCGGCGTGCTGCTGGGCATGGCCATCGCGTGGTCGCCCGGGCTCTCGCGGGCCCTCACGCCCTTCCTGGTCTTCGTCAACACCCTGCCCAAGGTGGCGATCGCGCCGCTGTTCCTGATGTGGCTGGGCTACGGCATCCTGCCCAACATGCTGATCGGCGCGCTCATCGGGTTCTTCCCGGTGGTCATCAACACCGCTGTCGGCCTCACGCAGATCGACCAGGACCTGGTGGACCTGGGCCGCGTGTTCAGCGCGCCCAAGTGGAAGGTCTTCCTCAAGATCCGCATTCCCAATGCCTATCCCTACATCCTGAGCGCGCTGAAGGTCACCGCCACCTCGGCCGTGGTGGGCGCCATCGTGGGCGAGTTCGTCGCCTCGCAGAAGGGCCTGGGCTACGTGATCATCACCACGCAGAGCAGCATGAACACGCCGGCCGCCTTCGCCGCGCTGGTGTGGATCTCCCTGCTGGGCCTGCTGCTGTACGGCCTGGTGGCCGGCCTGTCGCGCCTGCTCGCGCCCTGGGCCGAGGACCGCGCCGGCTGAGGCGCCGCCCATTCCCGAATCCTCCTTCACCGCTTCGTCCTCCCTCCCCAGAAAGGAAGCTGCCATGCCTCTTCGTTCCGCCGCCCTGCAGGCCACCGTGGCCGGCCTCGCGCTGCTGTCGGCCCACGGCCCGGCTCTCGCCCAGCCCAAGGAGAAGTTCACGCTGGCGCTCAACTGGTTCGCCGTGGGCGACCACGCGGCCTACTGGGTGGCGCTGGACAAGGGCTACTACGCCCAGCGCGGCCTGGATGTGAGCATCGAGGCCTCCAAGGGCTCGGGCGACGCCATCGCCAAGGTGGACACCGGCCGCGCCGACGCCGGCCTGGCCGATGCCGTGCCGATCATCTCGGCCGTCTCGCGCGGCGCGCGGGTCAAGATCGTGGGCATTGTCTTCGACAAGACGCCCATGACCTTCTTCAGCCGCAGCGACGCACCGCTGGTGAAGCCCGCCGACCTGGAGGGCAAGACCGTGGGTGCGCCTGCCGGCGACAGCCAGCGGCTGGCCTTTCCGGCCTTCGCGCGGCTGAACAGGATCGACCCGCAGAAAGTCACCTGGGTCAACATCGAGCCCACGGCCAAGGTGGCGTCCATCGCCGAGAAGCGCATGGATGGGGTGGCCGACTACACGACGGGCCAGCCCTTCTACGACAAGGCGATGGGCGAGGGCAAGGTGGTGCGCATGGCCTGGGCGGACCATGGCTTCGACCTGTATGCCATGTCGCTCATGGCCAGCGACAAGACCATCGCCGACCGGCCCCAGCAGCTGCGGGCCTTCCTCGAAGCCTCGTATCAGGGGTGGCGCGACGTCATGAGCAACCCGGAGGAGGCCCTGGCCATCTACAAGAAGCGGGTGCCGGAGATCGACGTGAACGTGATCCGCGCCAACATGCTGCTCGGCTTCGATCTGATGCGCACCCGCAATTTCGCCGACAACGGCCTGGGCGCCATCGACGACAAGAAGATGTGCGCGTCGGTCGACATCGTCAACACCTACATGGGGCTGCCCCGCAAGGTGGACTGCCAGGCCGTCTACACCAAGGGCCTGCTGGCCAAGGTGGCACTGCCGCTGGCCGCGAAGTGAGCGCGCGTCACGAAGGCGGCATCGGCATGGCCTCCACCGCTTCCCCGCCGCCCGGCCCCGGCACGGCGCGGCCGCTGATCGAGGTCGACCATGCCGGCATGGTCTACCCCGCTGAAAGCGGCCCGGTGGAGGCGCTGCGCGACATCTCGCTGTCCATCCACGAGGGCGAGTTCGTCGCGCTGGTCGGGCCGAGCGGCTGCGGCAAGTCCACGCTCATGCGCGCCATGGCCGGGCTGCGGCCGGTGACCAGCGGGCAGGTGCGCGTGCAGGGCGTGCCGGTGGACAAGCCCATTCCACAGGTGGGCATGGTCTTCCAGGCGGCGCTGCTGCTGAAGTGGCGCAGCGTGCTGGACAACGTGCTGCTGCCGGTGGAGCTCGCCGGCCTGGACCGTGCCCGCTACCGCGAACGCGCGCATGAACTGCTGCGGCTGGTCGGGCTCGGCGACTTTGCCGGCAAGCGGCCCGGCGAACTCTCCGGCGGCATGCAGCAGCGCGCTGCGATGTGCCGCGCACTCATCCTGGACCCACCCATCCTGCTGATGGACGAGCCCTTCGGCGCGCTCGACGCCATGACGCGCGACGACATGAACCTGGAACTGCTGCGCATCTGGGGCCAGGACCAGCCCCGCGCCGCGCGCAAGACCATCGTCTTCGTGACGCACTCCATTCCCGAGGCCGTGTTCCTGGCCGACCGGGTGGTGGTGATGTCGCCGCGCCCGGGCCGCGTGGCGGAGATCCACGACGTGTCCATCGCCCGCCCACGCACCGCCCGGACGCGGGCCACGCCCGAGCTGGGGCAACTGGCCTTCCGCATCTACACCGAGCTGTCCGGCAGCGCCGGCCGCGGCGACGAAGGCCGCGACGGGCCGCACTGGTAGGCGGCGCATCCAATGGACGCGCCGCGCCTTCGCGTCACGGCGGTGGACCTGTTCGAGTCCACCTACCGCATGCGCCTGCCCTTTCGCTTCGGGGCCATCACGGTCACGGGCGGCCAGCAGGCCATCGTGCGGCTGCGCATCCGGCTACCGGACGGCCGGGAAGGCGAAGGCTTCGCGGCCGACGCCCTGGCCGCCAAGTGGTTCGACAAGGATGCACGCCTGTCGGACGAGGACAACCAGCACCAGCTGCGCGCCTCGCTGCAGCAGGCGCGCGAGGCCTACCTGGCCGCGCCGCCGCTGAGCGCCTTCGCCCTGTTCGCGCAGCACCACGGCCCCTTGCAGCAGGCCGGGGCACGCCGGGGGCTCAATCCGCTGGTGGCCAGCTATGGGCCGGCCCTGCTCGACCGGGCGGTGCTCGACGCGCTGTGCCGGCTGGAAGGCGTCGGGCTCTGGCAGGCGCTGCACGCCAACCTGCCCGGCATCGAGGCCGCCTCCGTGGCGCCCGACCTGGCGCGACTGGACCTGCCCGCCTTCCTGGCGGGCCAGCAACCGCTGCGGCGCCTGGCCGCTCGCCACACGGTGGGCCTGCTCGACCCGATCACCGCCGCGGATGTGGCCGCCGACGCCCAGGTGCACGACGGCCTGCCGCAGACGCTGGAAGAGGTGATCGCCGCCTACGGCAACCGGCACTTCAAGATCAAGCTCTCCGGCCAGCCCGAGGCCGACCTCCCACGCCTGGGCCGCATCGCGGCGCTGCTCGACACCCAGCCGCCCGGCTGGGCCGTGACGCTGGACGGCAACGAGCAGTTCGAGGACGCCGCGGCCGTGCTCGCGCTGTGGCGCCAGATGCGCGCCGATCCCGCGCTGGTGTCGCTGTGCGCCGCCGTGCGCTTCATCGAGCAACCCATCGCCCGCGGCCGTGCGCTTACCGCGCCGCTGCCGGACCTGCAGGGCCTGCCGCCGCTGCTCATCGACGAGTCGGACGGCGAACTGGACGCCTTCGTGCGCGCCCGTCAACTGGGCTACCGCGGCGTCTCGACCAAGGCCTGCAAGGGCTTCTACAAGTCCATCCTGAACCGGGCGCGCTGCCTGCTGTGGAACGCGGCGAGCCCGGCCGACCCCTGCTTCATGTCGGCGGAAGACCTCACCACACTGCCGGGGCTGGCCTTGCAGCAGGACCTGGCCCTGGTCGCCTGGCTGGGCATCGGCGACGTGGAGCGCAATGCGCACCACTTCGTGGACGGGTTCCAGGGCCGGCCGGCGGCCGAGGCGCAGGCCTTCCTCGCTGCACACCCCGACCTGTACCAGGCCACGCCCGCCGGCCCGCGGCTTCGGATCGTGGGCGGCGAACTGGCCGTCGGCTCGCTCGCGGCGGCCGGCTTCGGCACAACGGTGTCTCCTACGCTGGACGAGACGCCGGCGATGCCCGCGTCGGCCTGGCCGGCCGGCTGATCCGATCAGCGCCGGGCCACCAGCGCGTCGCGCGCCGCCTGCGCGAAGCCGGCGCCGCGCTCGCCCTCGGCCACGTAGTGCGGCAGGTGCGACAGATGCGGCACGAAGCGCGCCACGTTGGCCACGCCGATGCTGTGGTCGAAGGCCTGGAACATCAGCGCGTCGTTGGTCGAATCGCCCACGTAAGCCCAGCGCTCCATCTCGGCGCCCAAGTCGCGGCCCCAGAGTTCGCGCACGATCCAGCGCGCGCCCGACAGCTTGTTGTGCTCGCCGTACCAGCCGTTGATGTGGATGCTGCTCACGGTGGCGTGCATGCCCTCGTGCCGCATGGCCATCACCACCTTGTCGATCTGCGCCTCGGACAGCTGCGTGAACTCGCTGTGGTCGATGGCGATGTCGCATTCGCGGCCCGCGCTGTCGGTGGCGCGGCGCGCGCCCGGGATGCTGGCCTCGATGTGCGCCAGCACGGCCTGCATGCGCGCGAAGTTGGCGGCGCGGGTGGCGGCGTCCTGCTGGTAGCGCTTGTGCAGCATGCGCACACCGCCCGGCTGCCAGGTGCCTTCGGGCACCAGCGCCACGGCGCCGTTCTCCGCCACGATGGCGTCGAGCGGCCAGCGGGCCGCGAAGGGCTCGCTCCAGCCCACGGGCCGGCCGGTGATGGCCACCACCTGCAGGCCGGCGGCCTGCAGTGCAGCCAGCGCATCCAGGGCATCGGGCGTGATGGCGCCGTCGGTGGTCAGCGTGTCGTCGATGTCGGTGAACACGCCCACCAGACCGCGGCGGGCGGCTTCGGGCCAGTCGGCCAACGGCCGCATCGTCTCGTGCCCCATCAGCCGGCCGTCTGCAGCGCCAGGCCGGCGTGCTCGCGCAGGGGATGGAAGTGGATCTTGGGAAAGCGCTCCTGCGCCAGTCGCACGTCGTAGGGGCTGGTGCAGAGGAAGGCCAGCGTGTCGGCCGCGTCGCGTGCCATGCGCATGGGGTAGGCGTTCTCGAACTCGCGCAGCTCGGCTGGCGTGTCGGCCGTGATCCAGCGCGCGCCGGTGTACTGGCAGCCTTCGAGGCGGATGTCGCAGTCGTACTCGGTGTTCAGGCGGTGCTGAACCACTTCGAACTGCAACTGGCCCACGGCACCCAGCAGCATGTTGCCGCCGGCCTCGGGCTTGAAGACCTGGATGGCGCCCTCCTCGCCCAGCTGCATCAGGCCCTGCTGCAGCTGCTTGGTGCGCAGCGGGTTCTTGAGCACCACGGTCATGAACATTTCGGGCGCGAAGAAGGGCAGGCCGGTGAACTGCAGGCTGGCGCCGTCGGTGAGGGTGTCGCCCAGCTGCACGCCGCCATGGGTGGTGAAGCCCACGATGTCGCCGGCATAGGCCTCTTCCACCGCCTCGCGGCGCTGGCTCATGAAGGTCACGACACTGGTGGGCCGCAGCTCCTTGGCGGTGCGCTGCACGCGCAGCTTCATGCCCGGCTGGTACTTGCCGGAGGCGATGCGCACGAAGGCGATGCGGTCGCGGTGGTTGGCGTCCATGTTGGCCTGCACCTTGAAGACCACGCCAGCGAAGTCCTTGTCCTCGGGCTGGATCTCCTTGACCACCGGCTGGCGGTTGACCAGCGTGGTGCTGGTGCGCGGGCGCGGCGCGGGCGCCAGGTCCACCAGCGCGTCCAGGACCTCCATCACACCGAAGTTGTTGACGCCGGAGCCGAAGAACACGGGCGTCTGCTTGCCGGCGAGAAAGGCCTCGTGGTCCCACTCGGGCGAGGCGCCGGTGGCCAGTTCCATGCTCTCCAGGGCGCTGTCGAACTCGGCGCCGAAGCGGGCGCGCAGCTTGTCGGTGTCGCGCAGCGGGATGGTCTCGAAGTCCTGCGGGCGGCGCTCGCTGCCGGACTCGAACACGGTCATGGCCTGCGTGCGCAGGTTGATGATGCCGCCGAAGCTCTTGCCCTGGCCCACGGGCCAGGTCATGGGCACGCAGGGCATGCCCAGCTCGCGCTCCACCTCGTCGAGGATGTCCAGGGGCTCGCGCACCTCGCGGTCCATCTTGTTCACGAACGTGATGATGGGCGTGTCGCGCTGGCGGCAGACCTCGATCAGCCGGCGGGTCTGCGATTCCACGCCGTTGGCGGCGTCGATGACCATCAGGGCCGAGTCCACGGCGGTGAGCACGCGGTAGGTGTCTTCGGAGAAGTCCTTGTGGCCGGGCGTGTCGAGCAGGTTGACCACGTGCTCGCGGTAGCTCATCTGCATCACCGAGCTGGCCACCGAGATGCCGCGCTGCTTCTCGATCTCCATCCAGTCCGAGGTGGCGTGGCGGCTGGCCTTGCGGCCCTTGACGGCGCCAGCGATCTGGATCGCGCCCGAGAACAGCAGCAGCTTTTCCGTCAGCGTGGTCTTGCCCGCGTCGGGGTGGGAAATGATGGCGAAGGTGCGGCGGCGGCGCGTTTCGGCGGCGTAGGGAGAGGACACAGGCGGGCTCCAGGGCAACCCGCCATTTTCGCAGACGGCAGCGCGCCCGCCGTGCGGACCGGGGCTTTGGGGCGGCGCTCGCGCCGGGCGATCAGCCCAGGGCCGGCACGGGCTGCGCCGCGCGGCGGCCCTGCTGGCGCACGCGGGGCGTCCAGTCGAGCAGCTCCAGCCGGCCGTCGGCATGCTCGGCCAGCGCCGTCAGGCTCTCGACCCAGTCGCCGTCGTTGCAGTACAGGATGCCGTCGATCTCGCGCATCTCGGCATGGTGGATGTGGCCGCAGACCACGCCCTGCATGCCGCGGCGCTCGGCCTCGCGGGCCACCGCCTGCTCGAAGTCGCCCATGTAGCTCACGGCGCGCTTGACCTTGTGCTTGAGGTACTTGGACAGCGACCAGTACGGCAGGCCGATGCGCGCGCGCAGCGAATTGAAATGCCGGTTCAGGCGCAGCGTGAATTCGTAGAGCGAGTCGCCCACGTAGGCCAGCCACTTGGCGCACTGGATGACGCCATCGAACAGGTCGCCGTGGATGACCCAGAGCTTGCGGCCGTCGGCCGTCTCGTGCACCCACTCGTCGGCGACCTCGATGCCGCCGAAGTTGTGGTGCAAGTACTTGCGCGCGAACTCGTCGTGGTTGCCCGGGATGAAGATCACCCGCGTGCCCTTGCGCGCCTTGCGCAGCAGCTTCTGCACCACGTCGTTGTGGGCCTGCGGCCAGTACCAGTGGCGCTTGAGCTGCCAGCCGTCGACGATGTCGCCCACGAGGTACAGCGTCTCGCACTCGGTGTTCTTCAGGAAGTCGAGCAGGGCGTTGGCCTGGCAGCCGGGCGTGCCCAGGTGCAGGTCGGAAATCCACAGCGTGCGAAAGCGCAGCACGGGGCGCTCGCCCCCGCCTTCGTCCTCGCCGGCATCGGACAGGCGACCGGCGTTGTCTTGCCAGGCGCGCAGGAAGGCGTCGTCGCGTTGCATGGGCCGTCAGCATCGGCGGCCTGCGTGACGCCCTCGTGGCGTTCGCGTGAAGAAGGCGTGACGGTGGTCGGGCCGTACGCACCACCGTCGGTGGGCGCGGAGCCCCGCGGTTGGCACGCCGTTCAGAGACGGGCGCTCAGGCGCTGCAGCGCTGCACTTCGACGGTGGAGTGCCGGATTTCCTCGTGCATCGAGAAGCAGGCGCGCACGCCGTCGGCGTCCAGTGTGGGCGAGTGCGTGACGACCGTCACCGCGCAGGCATAGGCCCCGCGGCCCACGCGCCAGACATGCAGATCGGCCACACGGGTGTGCGAATCGGCCAGGCCGGTCTCGATGCCCTCGCGGATCTCCTCGGTGACCGGATGGTCCATCTCGCGGTCCAGTAGCACCGCGCTGGTCTGGCGCAGGAGGCTGCGCGCCCAGTTGGCCACCAGCACCGCGCCGACCACGCCCATCACCGGGTCGAGCCAGGCCCAGCCCAGGAACCAGCCGCCGAGCAGCGCGGCGATGGCCAGCACCGAAGTGGCGGCATCGGCCAGCACGTGCAGGTAGGCCGAGCGCAGGTTCAGGTCGTGGTGGTGGCCATGGTCGTGTCCGTGCACATCGTGACCGTGCCCATGCCCGCCGTGTGCATGGCCATGGCCGTGTCCGTGGTCATGCCCGTGCGCGCCCGCCAGCAGCCAGGCACACAGCAGGTTCACCGCCAGGCCCAGCGCGGCCACGATCACCGCCTCGCGGTAATGGATCGGCTCCGGCGACCACAGCCGCTCCAGCGAGCCGAAGACCATCAGGCCCGCGACCACCAGCAGGAAGACCGCGCTGGCAAAGCCGCCCAGCACCTCGATCTTCCAGGTGCCGAAGGCGAAGCGCCGGTCGCGCGCCAGGCGGCGCGCCGCGGTGTAGGCGAAGGCACTGACGCCGATGGCCACCGCATGCGAGCTCATGTGCCAGCCGTCTGCCAGCAGCGCCATGGAGTTGAACCACCAGCCGGCGGCGATCTCCATGACCATCGCGGCGGCGGTGATGGCGAGCACCCAGCGGGTGCTGCGCTCGGCGGCGGGGTTGCCGGTGTCGAACTGATGGCTGTGCTGCCAGGGGCTGAGGTCGTGGGTATGCATGGCGGCGGCGATTCTGGCAGCCGCCCCGCCGTCCGGCTAGCTGCCGAACAAGTCCCCGTCGGCGCTGCGGCTGCTGGGCGCCGCCACGCCGAGGTGGCGGTAGGCCGCCAGCGTGGCGATGCGCCCGCGCGGCGTGCGCTGCAGGTAGCCCTGCTGGATCAGGTAGGGCTCGATCACGTCTTCGATGGTGCCGGACTCCTCGCCAATGCTGGCACCGATGTTGTCCAGGCCCACAGGACCGCCGTCGAAACGGTGGATCACCGCTTCCAGCAGCTTGCGGTCCATCAGGTCGAAGCCTTCGGGGTCGACGTCGAGCATGGCCAGCGCCTTGTGCGCGATGGACTGGGTGATGCGGCCATCGCCCTTCACGTCGGCATAGTCGCGCACACGGCGCAGCAGCCGGTTGGCGATGCGGGGCGTGCCGCGCGAACGACGGGCGATCTCGAAGGCGCCCTCGGGGTCGATGGGCGCGTTGAGCAGGCCGGCGCTGCGGGTGACGATGAGCGTGAGCTCCTCGGCGGTGTAGAACTCCAGCCGCGCCACGATGCCGAAGCGGTCGCGCAGCGGGTTGGTCAGCATGCCGGCGCGCGTGGTGGCGCCCACCAGCGTGAAGGGCTGCAGGTCGAGCTTGATGCTGCGCGCCGCCGGCCCCTCGCCGATCATGATGTCGATCTGGTAGTCCTCGAGCGCGGGGTACAGGATTTCCTCGACGACCGGCGAGAGCCGGTGGATCTCGTCGATGAAGAGCACATCGTTGGGCTCGAGGTTGGTCAGCAGCGCCGCCAGATCCTTGGGCTTCTCGAGCACCGGGCCGCTGGTCTGGCGCAGGTTGACGCCAAGTTCGGCCGCGACGATGTGCGACAGCGTGGTCTTGCCCAGGCCCGGCGGGCCGAAAAGCAGCACATGGTCGAGCGCCTCGCGCCGCTTGCGGGCGGCACCGATGAAGATCTCGAGCTGCTCGCGCACCTTGGCCTGGCCCACGTATTCCTGCAGCAGCTTGGGCCGCAGGGCGCGTTCGATGGCTTCTTCGTTGGGCGAGGCGGGGGCCGCGGACACCACGCGCTGCGGTACCGGGGCGAAGTCGTCGGTGTGGATGGACATGTCGCGGGGTGAAGCGGCGGATTGTAGGCGGCGCCTGCCGCGGCCGGGACGCGGTCAGCCTGCATTCAGGCGGCAGAATCGACCGCTCCTGCCGCTCACCGTCAACACCTTGTCCATCTACCAGCTCAAGCCCCGCTTCCAGGCCCTGCTCCGCCCCCTGGTCCAACGCCTCGCCCGGGCGGGGGTCACGGCCAACCAGGTCACGATGGCGGCCTGCATCGTCTCCGTGACGCTCGGCCTGTGGCTGTTCTGGGCCGCCCCCTCACACGCGGCCTTCGCGCTGGTGCCGCTCTGGATGCTGGTGCGCATGGCCTTCAATGCCGTCGACGGCATGCTGGCGCGCGAGCACGGCCAGCAGAGCGCGTTGGGCGCCTTCCTCAACGAGCTGACGGACGTGGTGTCCGACGCGGCGCTGTACCTGCCCTTCGCGCTGGTCGCCCCCTTCTCGGGCTTCTGGGTGGGCATGGTGATCGTGCTGGCGGGCCTGTCCGAATTCGCGGGCGCACTGGGGCCGACGGTCGGTGCCAGCCGCCGCTACGACGGGCCGATGGGCAAGAGCGACCGCGCCTTCGTGTTCGGCGCAGTGGGGCTGTACGTGGCCCTGGGCTGGCCCCTGCCGGCCGCGGCGGCCTGGCTGATGCCGCTGCTGGCCCTGGCCGTGGGCTGGACGGTGGTGCGCCGCGTGCGCGCCGCCCTGGCCGAACGCACCGCCGGATGAGCCGGCGCCGATGAGTTTCACAACAACCCCGGGGACGAATCACGCATGACGGCCACACCACGCATCGCCGAGGAACGGCACTTCCAGACGCACGACGGCGAATCGCTCTTCTATCGCCATTGGCCTGCCACCGGCAGCGCGCGCCGTGGGGCGGTGCTGCTCTTCCACCGCGGCCACGAGCACGGCGCCCGCATGGCGCATCTGGTGGACGAGCTGGACCTGCCCGACTTCCACTTCTTCGCCTGGGATGCCCGCGGCCATGGCCGCTCGCCGGGCCAGCGCGGCCACAGCCCCAGCTTCGCGCACTCGGTGCGCGACGTGCAGACCTTCGTCGAGCACATCGCCGCGCAGCACGGCGTGGCCGAGCAGGACATGCACGTCGTGGCCCAGAGCGTGGGGGCCGTGCTGATCTCGACCTGGGCCCACGACTACGCGCCGAAGGTCCGCGGCCTCACGCTCGCCTCGCCGGCCTTCAAGGTCAAGCTCTACGTGCCCTTCGCGCGGCCCGGTCTCGCACTCATGCACAGGCTGCGCGGGCTGTTCTTCGTCAACAGCTACGTCAAGCCGAAGTTCCTCACGCACGACCCGGCGCGCATCGCCAGCTACCAGTCCGATCCGCTGATCACCCGGCCCATCGCCGTCAACATCCTGCTGGACCTGTACGAGGCCGCCGAGCGCGTGGTCGACGACGCCCAGGCCATCGTGCTGCCGACGCAGTTGCTGATCTCCGGCGCCGACTGGGTGGTGCACCACGGGCCGCAGCATCGCTTCTTCGACCGGCTGGGCAGCCGCGTGAAAGAGAAGCTGGAGCTGCCCGGCTTCTTCCACGACACGCTGGGCGAGCGCGACCGGGCCGGCGCCGTGGCCGCGGTGCGCGACTTCATCCTGCGGCTCTTCGACGCTCCACCCGCGCCGGTCGACCTGCGCACGGCCGACCGCCAGGGCTTCACCGCCGACGAGGCGCGGGCACTTGCGGCCCCGCTGCCGGCGCTGTCGCCGCGTGGGCTGTACTGGGCCGCCACGCGCGCCGGGCTGCGCCTGGGCGGCCGGCTGTCCCGCGGCATCGCCCTGGGCCACGCCACCGGCTTCGATTCCGGCAGCACGCTGGACTACGTCTACCGCAACGAGCCGGCGGGCGCGCCGCTGGTGGGCCAGCTGGTGGACCGGACCTACCTCGACTCCATCGGCTGGCGCGGCATCCGCCAGCGCAAGCTGCATGTCGAAGAGCTGCTGCGCGAGGCCATGGGGCGGCTTGCCCACGAAGGCCGGGAGGTGCGGCTGATGGACATCGCGGCCGGCCATGGCCGCTATGTGCTCGATGCCGCGGCAGGCAGTGCCGTCGCGCCCGTGTCGATCCTGCTGCGCGACTACAGCGACATCAACGTGCGCGATGGGCAGCGGCTCATCGCCCAGCGTGGCCTGCAGGAAATCGCACGCTTCGTGCAGGCCGATGCCTTCGACCGCGCGAGCCTGGCCGCCGTCACGCCGCGGCCTACGCTGGCGGTGGTGTCCGGCTTGTACGAGCTCTTCCCCGACAACGAGATGGTCGCCCGCTCACTGGCGGGCGTGGCTGACGCGGTGGAGTCCGGCGGCTACCTGGTCTACACCGGCCAGCCCTGGCATCCGCAACTGGAGATGATCGCGCGGGCACTGACCAGCCACCGCCAGGGCCAGGCCTGGGTGATGCGTCGGCGCACACAGGCCGAGATGGACCAGCTGGTGGAAGCCGCGGGCTTTCGCAAGATCGCCCAGCGCGTGGACCGCTGGGGCATCTTCACCGTCTCGCTCGCGCAGAAGGCATGACGAAGCGCCCCTGGAAGCGCGCCCTCGCCTGGCTGGCCCTGCTGGGGCCCTTCTTCTACCTGAGCTACGGCCTGGCCAACTGGTGGGCCGGCACGCGGCCGCAGGTGCCGTCGGTCGTGTTCGACTGGGAACGGAGCCTGCCCTTCTGGGCCTGGACCATCTTTCCGTACTGGTCGATCAATGCCTTCTATGCGCTGTCGCTGTTCCTCGGCCGCACGCGGCATCTCGTGGACCGGCATGCGGCGCGACTGCTGACGGCGCAGGTCGTGGCCGTCAGCTGCTTCGTGCTCTGGCCGCTGGGCTTCAGCTTCGGGCAGCCGGCGGTGGAAGGTGCGCCCGCCTTCCTGTTCGAGGCGCTGCGCGGCTTCGACAAGCCCTTCAACCAGGCGCCCTCGCTGCACATCGCGCTGGCCGTGATCCTGTGGGACTGGTACCGGCAGCTCATCCGCCCGCGCTGGGCGCGCGCGGTGCTGCACGTGTGGACGCTGCTGATCTGCGCCTCGGTGCTGACCACCTACCAGCACCACTTCATCGACATCCCGACCGGCGCACTGCTGGGCCTGCTGTGCGTGTGGCTCTGGCCGCTGGAGCGGCAGGTGGCGCTGCCGCGCGCCTGGCGGTGGGCGCGGGACGGCGGGCGCTGGCGGTTGGCCGGGGCCTACGCGGTGGGAGCCCTGCTGTGCCTGGCCCTGGCGCGGCAGTGGGGCGGAGGGTTCCTGTGGCTGGGCTGGCCCGCCGCGTCGCTGGCTCTGGTGGCGCTGAACTACGCCGGCTTCGGCGCGCGCGGCTTCCGCATGGACCGGCACGGCCGGATGCATTACGCCGCGCGCTGGCTCCTGGGCCCCTACCGGGCCGCGGCCGCCGTCAACGCGTGGGCCTGGACGCGCAAGCTGCCGGCCCGCGTGGAGGTGGCGCCGGGTCTGTGGCTGGGACGCCTCCCCTCCCAGGCGGAGTGGCAGGCCGCCGGCCGGCCGCGGCTGCTGAGCCTGTGCGCCGAACTGCAACTGCCACGCGTGCCGGGCGCCCGCTGCGTGCCGATGCTGGACCTCGCCACGCCCTCGCCGGCCCGGCTGCGTCGGGCCGTCGCGGTGCTGGAAGGCCAGCGGGGCTCCGGCGATGGCGCCGTGTGGGTCTGCTGCGCACTGGGCTTTTCGCGCAGTGCTGCGACAGTCGTGGGCTGGCTGCTGCGGCACGGCGGTGCGTCCGAGCTGGCCGCCGCGGAGGCGATGGTCCGGCGCGCGCGGCCGCAGATCGTGCTGCGTGCGCCGTGGCGGGCGGCGCTGTCGGCCATGCAGAGCCCCGAGCCATTGCCGCGCCATCCATGACCTTGCCGTCGCCACCCCCTGATCCGCTGGCACGCAGCCGCTGCGCCGCCCTGGCCGCGCGACTGGCCGCCCAGCGGCCCGTGGCCGCCTGGAGCCTGTTGCTGTCGGCCGCCTGCCTCCTTGCCCTGACGGCGGTGGCCTCCGGTTGGGCCGTGCCGGCGAGCCGCCTTTGCCTTCCCGCCTGGGCGCTCGGCGCGCTGCTCGGCCTGGCCGAACGCTACCTCGCGCTGCGCCTGCGCCTGGACGAGGGCCTGTTCGCAGCCCTCGCCCGCGGCGTCCTGCCCGACCTGGCCGCGCTGGACGACGCGCTGGGCTGGCTGGGCCTGCGCCCCTCGTCGCCGGGCACCCCACGCCCGCTGGACGAGCGCCTGCGCGGCACGCAGGCCCTGATGCGCGGGCATCTGGGCGTCGCGCTGCTGCAGACCCTCTGCGTCCTGATCGCCCTCATCGCCGGCCTCCACGCCGGCCTGCCTTCGCCATGAACGACATCCTCGACTCCGACATGCCGCCTGCGCGCGTCCTGCTGCGGCAGGCCGGCGCCTTCGTTGCCGCCCGGGCCATCGTGCTGGTGGCCAACCTGCTCACGGGCGTGCGCGCCATCTGGAGCGGCACCACGCCGGTGGCCGAGACCACGCTCTACTTCGCCAACCATTCGAGCCACGGCGACTTCGTGCTGGTGTGGGCCACGCTGCCGCCCGACCTGCGGGCGATCACGCGGCCTGTCGCCGGGCAGGACTACTGGCTGGCCTCGCGGCTGCGCCGCTTCATCGGCCAGGACGTGTTCAATGCGCTGATGATCCGCCGCGACGGCAGCGGTGCGGCGGGCGGCGCGGCCACCAATCCCGTGGAGCAGATGGTGCAGGCGCTGGAGGCCGGCGATTCGCTGATCATGTTCCCCGAGGGCACGCGCAACACCGGCGATGCGGTCATGCTGCCGCTCAAAAGCGGCCTCTTCCACATCGCCCGGGCCTGCCCGCAGGTGCGGCTGGTGCCGGTGTGGATCGAGAACCTCAAGCGCGTGCTGCCCAAGGGGCAGCTGGTACCGGTGCCGCTGGCCTGCTCGGTGCGCTACGGCGCGCCGGTGGTGCTGGCCGACGGCGAGGACAAGGCCGCCTTCCTGGCGCGCGCGCAGCAGGCCATGCTGGACCTGCGGCCGGACCATGACAAAGCGGAGGAACGATGAGCCCCATCACCCACACCACCCTGATGCTCTTCGGCGGCGTGGCCGGCGTGCTCGTGCTGGCCTCGGCCATCGGCGCGCTGCTCAAGTGGCGCGTGGCCCACGGCGCGCCCCATTCGGTCATCGACAACCTCAACGCCCGGGTCAATGCCTGGTGGGTGATGGTGGTCGTGATCGGCATCGCCTTCGCCTTCGGCAAGCTGGGCGTGATCCTGCTGTTCTACCTGGTCTCCTTCTACGCCCTGCGCGAGTTCCTGAGCCTGACCTACACCCGGCGCGGCGACCACCTGGCCATGGCCGCAGCCTTCTACGTGGCGCTGCCGGTGCAGTACTTCCTGGTCTGGATCGAGTGGTACGGCATGTTCGCCATCTTCATCCCGGTGGAGGTGTTCCTCATCCTGCCCATCCTGTCGGCCCTGGGCGGCGACACGCAACGCTTCCTGGAGCGCACGTCCAAGGTGCAGTGGGGCCTGATGGTCTGTGTGTTCTGCATCAGCCACGTGCCGGCGCTGCTGACGCTGCACATCCCGGGCTTCGAGGGCCGCAACCTGCTGCTGATCGCCTTTTTGGTGATCGTGGTGCAGGGCAGCGACGTGCTGCAGTACGTGTGGGGCAAGCTCATGGGCAAGCGCAAGGTCGCGCCGGAGCTGTCGCCTTCCAAGACCTGGGAAGGGCTCATCGGCGGCGTGGCCAGCGCCACGCTGCTGGGCGCGGCGCTGTGGTGGGCCACGCCCTTCGCGCCCTGGCAGGCCGCGCTCATGGCCTTCATGATCTGCATGATGGGCTTCTTCGGCGGGCTGGTGATGTCCGCCATCAAGCGCGACGGCGGCGTGAAGGACTGGGGCACCATGATCGAAGGACATGGCGGGATGCTGGACCGGCTCGATTCGGTGATCTTTGCCGCGCCGATGTACTTCCACGCGCTCCACTATTGGTGGGTTCCTTGACCCACCCCCAGGCTTCGCACTTCGCGCTCCGCCTCCCCCTCAAGGGGGCACATCCAGCGGCCCGGCAAAGCCGGTTCCGCGGATGTCCACGCGTGGCCTGCTCCGCGGCCTTTCGAGCAAAAGTCAGCGGAACCTGAGCGCCTACTTCGCCAGCGCCTTCAGCGCCATCTTGATGCCCTCGCTCACGCCCACGTCCTTGGGCAGGGCCTTGAGGGCGGCGGCGCCTTCCTTGTCGTTGTAGCCCAGCGCCAGCAGGGCCTGCAGGATGTCGGCCTGGGCGTCGCTGGCGGGCTGCGCCGCGGCGCCGGCGGTGCCCACGGCGTCGCCCAGCTTGCCCTTGAGCTCCAGCAGCAGCCGCTCGGCCGTCTTCTTGCCGATGCCGGGAATCTTCACCAGCCGGCCCGGCTCCTGCAGCGCGATGGCCTGCACCAGCTCGCCCACGCTCAACCCGGACAGGATGCCCAGCGCCGTGCGCGGCCCCACGCCCGCGATCTTGATCAGCTGCCTAAAGGCCGCACGTTCTTCCGCCGAGGCGAAGCCGTAGAGAATCTGGGCATCCTCTCGCACGATGAAGTGCGTGAGCAGCGAGACCTTCGCGCCCACCTGCGGCAGGTTGTAGAAGGTGCTCATCGGCACGTCCACCTCGTAGCCCACGCCGCCGCAGTCGATCACGATCTGCGGCGGGTTGCGTTCGGCCAGGGTTCCGGTGAGTTTTCCTATCATGACTTGCTTGCCGATCCTTCGATTCCATCTGCCAGAGAAAAAAGCCGCGTGATTCTCCGCCACAGCTTCACCCCCGCGAACAACAGCCGCTTGTCCCACCTGTGCGGCCCCATGGACGCGCACCTGCGCCGCATCGAGGAGGCGCTGGAGGTCAAGATCGCCCACCGCCACGAGCTGTTCAAGATCGACGGCCCCAAGGCCCGCGCCGAACGCGCGCTGGAGGTGCTGCAGGCCCTCTACGAGATCGCCCGGCATCCGCTCGACGCCGCCATGGTGCAGCTCACCCTGGCCGGCGACGGCCAGATGGCCGAGGCCGAGGACGGCGCCCTCACGCTCGCCACCCGCCGCGGCGACCTGCGCGCACGCACGCCCAACCAGAGCGTGTACCTGGACAACATCGCCAACCACGACATCACCTTCGGCATCGGCCCGGCCGGCACCGGCAAGACCTACCTGGCCGTGGCCTGCGCGGTCGATGCGCTGGAGCGCAGCAGCGTGCAACGCATCGTGCTCACCCGCCCGGCGGTGGAGGCCGGCGAGCGCCTGGGCTTTTTGCCCGGCGACCTGACGCAGAAGGTCGATCCCTACCTGCGCCCGCTCTACGACGCGCTGTATGACCTGATGGGCTTCGAGAAGGTCACCAAGGCCTTCGAGCGCAACGCGCTGGAAATCGCGCCGCTGGCCTTCATGCGCGGGCGCACGCTCAACAACGCCTTCGTCATCCTGGACGAGGCGCAGAACACCACGCCCGAGCAGATGAAGATGTTCCTCACCCGCATCGGCTTCGGCAGCAAGTGCGTGGTGACCGGCGACATCAGCCAGATCGACCTGCCCAAGACGCAGACCAGCGGCCTGGTGGAGGCCGAGCGCGTGCTGCGCCGGGTGCAGGGCCTGGCCTTCACCCGCTTCGACACCGGCGACGTGGTGCGGCACCCGCTGGTGGCGCGCATCGTCGATGCCTACGACGCCTCCCGCAAGCGCAGCAGCAGCGCAAAGGCCGACTGATGGCGATGCCGCCCCTCTCCCTGTCGCTGCAGTTCGGCCACATCGACGCCCTGGCGCGCCACCGCGCCGCCCTGCCCCGCCACCGCGTGGCCCGCTGCATCCGCCATGCGCTGGAGGCGCCCGGCGAGATCACCGTGCGCATCGTCGACGCCGAGGAAGGCCAGCAGCTGAACCGCGAGTTCCGTGGCAAGGACTACGCGACCAACGTGCTCACCTTCGACTATGCGCAGTCCCCGATGGTGATGGCCGACCTGGTGCTGTGTGCGCGGGTCGTGGCCCGCGAAGCGAAGGAGCTGGGCGTGACCCTGGCCGACCATTACGCGCACCTCCTGGTGCACGGCACGCTGCATGCGCAGGGCTGGGACCATGAGACTGGCGACGAGGATGCCGAGGCGATGGAAGCGCGCGAGATCGAGATCCTGGCCGGGCTGGGCGTGCGCAATCCGTATCGGGGTCGCTGAGAGCACGCCTTTCACAGACCCGCCTGCACCACAGCACGAGGTCCGGAGAGCAATCCCGGCCTTCAGCGCATGTCGATGGGGATGGTGACCGGGCCGTCGTTGACCAGGTGCACCTGCATGTCGGCGCCGAAGCGCCCCGTGGCCACCTCGGGATGCAGGCTGCGGGCCTGCGCGATGAAGGCGTCGTAGAGCCGCCTCCCCTCGTCCGGCGGCGCAGCGCCCGTGAAGCTGGGCCGGTTGCCGCCGCGAACATCCGCCGCCAGCGTGAACTGGCTGACGATCAGCAGCCCGCCACCCATATCCTGCACGCTGCGGTTCATCTTGCCGGCCTCGTCCGAGAAGATGCGCAGCTTCAGGATCTTGGCCAGCAGGCGCTCGCCCACGGCCTCGGTGTCGCCCGGCTCGGCGCACACCAGCACGAGCAAGCCTGGGCCGATGGCGCCCGCCACCTCGCCGGCGATCTCCACGCGCGCCTCGCGCACCCGCTGCAGCAGCGCCTTCACGGCAGCACCCGGCCGACCGGATCGCGGTCCTGCGCCAGCGCGGCCCGCGATTCGAATTTCAGCGGCAGCAGCTGGATGGTCACCCGCAGGTTGGGCAGCACCGCCATCAATGCCCGCTCGACGTCGTCCCGCATCAGCGCGGCGCGGCGCAGCGTCCAGCCCCCGGGCAGGTGCATGTGCAGGTCGGCAAAACAGCGGCGGCCGGCACGACGGGTGACGAGGTGGTCGAAGCGCAGCTCGGTGTCGGCCGGTGTCTCGGCGGCGATGCGATCCAGAACCGACTGCAGCAGCGCCTGGTCGGCCGGCGCCAGCGCCTCGTCCATCAGGCCCTGGGCCGAGCGCCAGACCAGCTGCCCCCCCTCCCAGATGATGTTGATCGCCACGCCGATGGCCAGCAGCGGATCGAGCCACAGCCAGCCGGTGAAGCCCACGGCGATCACGCCGATGATCACGGCGACGGAGGTCCACACGTCCGTCATCAGATGCCGGCCGTCGGCCTCCAGCGCGATGGAGTTGTGCTTCTTGGCCGCGCGGAACATCAGCCAGGCCAGCCCGCCGTTGAAGGCCGAACTCACGGCCGAGAGCACCAGGCCCCAGCTCAACTGCTCCAGTGGCTGGGGATTGAGCAGCCGGTGCGCCGCCGCGCCGCCGATGCCCAGCGCGGCGCCGACGATCAGCACGCCCTCGAAGCCGGACGAGAAGTACTCCGCCTTGTGGTGGCCATAGGGATGCTCGTCATCGGCTGGCCGCGCCGCCACCGTCACCATGCTGAGCGCGAACACCGCGCTGGCCAGGTTGACGAAGGACTCCATCGCATCGGAGATCAGGCCCATCGAATGGGTCACGTAGCCGGCGATGCTTTTGAGCAGGATGGTGACCAGCGCGACCCCGATCGACAGCTTCAGCAGGTTGCGCGGCTGCCAAAGTGGCGAATCGTCACCGATAGGGAAATATTTCATGTTCTTTGTCAAAAACTCTACTGAACGCGCCACAGAGCGCCCCGGGGCGCGCCCTATCATGCGCGGTTTTCTTTAGCGCCAGATTAAGGTCATGAGACAGAGGACGCTTCAAGGCCTGCTCGCCGCCGCTGCCCTGTGGGCCGGCATTGTGGGCCCGGCCCAGGCGCAGGACGCCGTGAGCGGCGGACACGCCGGCTTCATCAAATCGGTCCAGGGGCAGGTCCTCATCGTGAACGCGGCCGGGCAGTCGCAGGCCGCCCAGGCGGGCAGCACGCTGCGTGCCAGCGACCGCGTCGAGACGGACGCGCAAGGCGCCGCCGGCCTCGTGCTGCGGGATGGCACCACCCTGGTCGTCGGCCCCGCCTCGCGCGTGGACCTGCGCGACTACCGCTTCGACAGCACCACGCAGGACGGCAACCTGCTGGTCGGCCTGCTGCGGGGCTCGCTGCGCATGATCAGCGGCCTGCTGGGCAAGGCCCATCCGGAAGCCGTGCGCGTGGAGACGCAGACGGCCACGATCGGCATCCGAGGGACGGACTTCATCGTGTCCGCCGAGGCCCCATGATGCGCCGCCCGCCCACCCTGCTGCGTTGGACCGTTCCCGCCGTGGCCGTGCTGCTCGCCGCCTGCGCGGCGCCACCGCCGCCCTCCACCCGCGTGGTGCTGCTGCCGCAGGACGACGGCACCCCGTCCGCGGTGGTGGTGAAGACGGCCGGCGGTCAGCAGCGCCTGGACAAGCCCTACGAACGCGCCTCGGTGGTCGCCGCCAGCCAGCCGCCGGTGGTCGACACCACCGACGCGGCGACGGTGCAGGCCCGCAACCCCAGCCTTTTCTCGATGCGGCCCGCCCGCCCGCAGCGCTACGTGCTGTTCTTCGACACCGGCGGCACGCGGCTGGCCGCGCAATCGCAGCGCGACCTCGATACGCTGCTGGGTGACGCCCTGGCCCGGCCGGGCGCCGACCTGGTCATCACCGGCTACACCGACACCCGGGGTGCGGCGGCGGCCAACGACGCGCTGTCGCTGGCCCGCGCACAGATGGTGCGGCAGATGCTGATCCAGCGCGGCTTCGCGCAGGAACGCATCGAAGCCGCCGGACGCGGCGAGCGCGAACTGGCCGTGCCCACGGCCGACGAGGTGGACGAGCCGCGCAACCGGCGCGTGGTGATCGATCTGCGCTGAAAGCCCCGGGCGTTTCTTGGCAGCGCCCGCCCGGCCGCCTGACGCGCGACTGGCGTGGCCGACGCATGGAAGCAGGCGTGCCGGTCGGCACACCTGAAACGGTCAGGCCAGCAGCACCCGCGCGAACTTGCGCTTGCCCACCTGCACCACGTAGCTGCCGGCCTCCAGCTTGAGCCCCTTGTCGCTCACGACGCTGGAATCCACACGCACGCCGCCGCCGTCGATCAGGCGGTTGCCCTCCGACGTGGACGCGGCCAGGCCCGCCTGCTTGAGCACATGGGCGATGCCCAGCGGCGCACCGCTGATCTGCACCTCGGGAATCTCGTCCGGCACGCCGCCACGACTGCGGTTGATGAAGTCCTGCTCGGCTGCGTCGGCCGCCTGGGCGCTGTGGAAGCGGGCCGTGATCTCCTTGGCCAGCAACACCTTCGCGTCCTTGGGATTGCGACCGCCCTCGACCTCGGCCTTGAGCGCGGCAATCTCCTTCAACGAGCGGAAGCTCAGCAGCGTGAACCACTTCCACATCAGCGCGTCCGAGATCGACAGGACCTTGGCGAACATGGTGTTCGGTGCCTCGCTGATGCCGATGTAGTTGTTCTTGCTCTTCGACATCTTCTCGACGCCGTCGAGGCCTTCGAGCAGGGGCATGGTCAGAATGCACTGCGGCTCCTGGCCATATTCCTGCTGCAGGTGGCGACCCACGAGCAGGTTGAACTTCTGGTCCGTGCCGCCGAGTTCCAGGTCGCTCTTGAGCGCCACCGAGTCGTAGCCCTGCATCAGCGGGTACAGGAACTCATGCACCGAGATCGACTGGCCCGCCTTGAAGCGCTTGGTGAAATCGTCGCGCTCCATCATGCGCGCCACCGTGTACTTGGCCGCCAGCTGGATCATGCCGCGCGCGCCCAGCGGGTCGCTCCATTCCGAGTTGTAGCGGATCTCGGTGCGGGCCGGGTCGAGCACCAGGCTGGCCTGGCGGTAGTAGGTCTGCGCGTTTTCCTCGATCTGCTCGCGCGTCAGAGGCGGACGGGTGCTGTTTCGGCCTGAAGGGTCGCCGATCAGGGTGGTGAAGTCGCCGATCAGGAAGATCACCTGGTGGCCCAGGTCCTGCAGCTGGCGCATCTTGTTGAGCACCACGGTATGGCCGATGTGGATGTCGGGCGCCGTCGGGTCCAGACCCAGCTTGATGCGCAGCGGCTGGCCGGTCTTTTCGGCGCGCTGCAGCTTGCGGATCCACTCGTCCTGAGGCAGCAGTTCGTCGGCGCCTCGCAGAGAAATTTCGAGCGCTTGTCCTACACCATCCGATAGTGTTTGACCAATAGGAGACTGGGGATTCATTGCGATTTTGAGGGGCGGAAACAACACACGCCGCTATACTCCGCCGGGTTTTGCGCTGTGCATTCTACGCAGCGCCTCTTTTCGCCCCGCCCTTGCATCAGCGCTCACCTACAGCGCTGCAGGGCGGCCGCCGAACCCGAGCCCTGGATCCTACGTTGTCGAAATTGATCAACGGCATTCTGGCCGCCGAGGAAGCGTTTGCGTCTCGCGTGGCCCTGGTCATCCGGACCCATCCCCGCCATCTCACCGCCGCCGTCGCCGCGATGCTGATGACCGCCGGCGGCGGCGCCTTCGCCGTCGCCTCGCTGGGCCCCGATGCCGCGGATCTGCCGATCCGCCAAGTCCTCGAAACCGTCACCCCCGTCTCTGTCGAAAGCCAGAGCCAGGCCCTCGACGGCTACAGCTTCACCCTCTTCCGCACCGAGTCCACCCGCGCCAGCGACACGGCAGACGCCCTGCTCGGCCGCCTCGGCGTGAACGACCCGGCGGCCGCCGCTTTCGTGCGCGGCAACGGCGAGGCGCGCGCCGCCATGCTCAGCCGCGTGGGCCGCACCATCTCCGCCGAGATCGGCCAGGACGGCCGCCTGCACCGCCTGTCGGCCCGCTGGGTGCCCGACAACGCAGGCGGTTTCCGGCGCATCACGATGCAGCCGGACGGCGCCAGCTTCGCCGTGCGCAGCGAGGCCGAGGCGCTGGACATCAACCAGCGCGTGGCTGGCGGCACCATCCAGAGCTCGCTCTTCGCCGCCACCGACGCCGCGGGCATCCCCGACGCCGTCGCCAGCCAGCTCGCGGACATCTTCTCGGGCGATGTGGATTTCCGCCAACTGCGCAAGGGCGACCGTTTCGCCGTGCAGTACGAAAGCCTCGAAGCCGATGGCCAGGCCATGCGTACCGGCCGCGTCCTGGCCGCCGAATTCGAGACCGGCGGCAAGGTGCACCAGGCCATGTGGTTCGAGCCGGCCGGCCAGAAGGGCGGCTACTACCGCTTCGACGGCGAGAGCCTGCGCCGCGCCTACCTGGCCTCGCCGGTCGAGTTCACCCGCGTGTCCAGCGGTTTCGCGATGCGGCTGCACCCCATCCTCAACAGCTGGCGGCAGCACACCGGCACCGATTTCGCCGCACCACCCGGCACGCCCGTGCGCACGGTGGGCGACGGCACGGTCGACTTCGCCGGCTGGCAGAACGGCTACGGCAACATCGTCATCATCAACCACCGGAACCGCCAACAGACGGCCTATGCGCACCTCAGCCGCATCGACGTCAAGGCGGGGCAGTCCGTGAGCCAGGGACAGCGCGTGGGCGCGGTGGGCTCCACCGGCTGGGCCACGGGCCCGCACCTGCATTTCGAGTTCCGCATCGACGGCCAGTACTTCGATCCGCAGCGCATGCTGGCCGAGCAGGATGGCGGCACGCCGATTCCCGCCTCCGCCCGCGCGGCCTTCGCCAAGGCCATGGGTGCGGCGCGCACGGAACTCGCCGCCGCCAGCGCGGTGCTGCAGGCACGCGCGGACTGACGACGGCACGGACCTGCGCCAGACCGGCGGCCCGGCCCTCACTCCCCTCCAAGCAGCGCCGGCCCTCCGGCGCTTTTTTTCTTGGCGACATTCGAGAACCCCGCATGACGGCGCTTTTCATCGGCCTGATGTCCGGCACTTCCCTCGACGGCGTGGACGGCGTGATCGCCGCCTTCGACGACGGCGTGACGGTGCATGCCCATGCGAGCGTCGGCTTCGACGCCGCCCTGCGCGCCGAGTTGCTGGCGCTGAACCAGCCGCAGGGCGTGGACGAGCTGCACCGGGCCGCGCTCGCCGCCAACCGGCTGGCGCGCCACTACGCCGCGGTGGTGCGGCAACTGCTCGATCGGACCAGTCCGGCCGCAGGTTCGGTCCGCGCTGTGGGCGCCCATGGCCAGACGGTGCGCCACCGGCCGGGCGCCTTCGACGGCACGGGCTACACGCTGCAGCTGAACAACCCGGCACTGCTGGCCGAACTGACGGGCCTGCCCGTGGCCTGCGACTTCCGCTCGCGCGACGTGGCCGCGGGCGGCCAGGGCGCCCCACTGGTGCCGGCCTTCCATGCCGCGCTGTTCGGTCGCCCCGGGGAGGTCCGTGCGGCGCTCAACCTCGGCGGCATTGCCAACCTGAGCCTGCTGCCGGGCGACGACGGGCCCGTACGTGGCTTCGACTGCGGCCCGGCCAACGCCCTGCTCGACCACTGGTGCCAATTGCACCGCGGTACTGCCTTCGATGCCGGAGGTGCCTGGGCCGCGTCGGGAACGGTCCGCCCCGCGCTGCTCCAGCGCCTGCTGGCCGAACCCTACTTCGCCCACCCCATCCCCAAGAGCACGGGGCGTGACCTGTTCCATCCGCAATGGCTCGCGCAGCACCTGCACCCCGACGACCTGGCTGCGGATCCGCGCGATGTGCAGGCGACCTTGGCGGAGCTGACGGTCCGCAGTTGCGCCGACGCGCTGCGCCTGCATGCACCGGACGTCCGGCGGCTGATCGTCTGCGGCGGCGGCGCCGCCAATGAAGACCTGATGCACCGCCTGGCGCTGCACCTGCCCGGGGTTGCCGTCGACACCTCCACCGCGCACGGCCTGCCGGCCCAGCAGGTCGAGGCCACGGCCTTCGCCTGGCTGGCGCAGCGGCTCTTGGCCGGCGAGCCCGGCAATCTGCCGACGGTCACGGGTGCCCGCGGCCTGCGGGTGCTCGGCGCGCTCTACCCGGCCTGACTGCCGGCGCGGCCGCGTCGACCCGACGAGGGCCGGCCCCTGGAAAGCGCCGACCATCGATCGCAGCGGCCGGGCGGCCGCCCAGCCTCAGTGGCGGCCGGCTGCGTCAGGTTCTTCGAGCTGCGGCGAGCGCGCCTCGGGCGGCACCTGCCAGAAGATGAAGGCCGAGGCCACAGTCACAAGCCCCACCGTCACGAAGGTGGCCTGGAAGGCCGGCAGGGCATGGTCGCCGAAGGTCCCGCTGAAGCCCGAGAGCACTGCGCCGGCCATGGCCACACCCAGGCTCATCGCCAGCATCTGCACCATCGAGAAGAGGCTGTTGCCGCTGCTGGCGCTGGCACCGTCCAGGTCCTTGAGCGTGAGCGTGTTCATGGCGGTGAACTGCAGCGAATTGAAAGCTCCGAACAGGGCGAACTGCAGCAGCCGCAGCCACAGCGGCTCCCCCGGCGACGCCAGCGCAAAGCTGGTCATGAGCAGCCCGATGATGCAGGTGTTGGCCGTCAGCAGGTTCCGGTAGCCGAAGCGCAGGATCAGTTGCGCGGCCACCCGCTTCATGCCCATGCCGGCCAGCGCCGTCGGCAGCATCATCATGCCGGCCTGCATGGGCGAATAGTCCAGTGACACCTGCAGCGACAGCGGAATCAGGAAGGGCATGGCGCCGCTGCCCAGCCGGCAGAACAGGTTGCCCAGCAACCCGACCGAGAGGGTCCGCACCTGGAAGAGGTGGGTCGAAAACAGCGGCGCTGGATGCCGGACCGCATGCAACCAATAGGCCACCACCGCCGAGAAGCCGAACACCGCCATCACCAGGGCGCCCGCGTGCCCCATGCCCGTGGCACCTTCAATGGCCAGCGACAAGGTGGCCATTCCGAAGGCCAGCAGCACGTAGCCCAAAAGGTCGAAGCGGCCAGGCGCATCGGCCCGCACGTCGGGCATGAAACGCTGGGTCGCTGCCAGGCCGATCAGGCCCACCGGCAGGTTGATCAGGAACACCCAGTGCCACGATGCGTACTCGACCAGCCAACCGCCCAGCGTCGGACCCAGCAGGGGGCCGATCAGGCCAGGAATCGCCACGAAGCTCATGGCTTGCAGGAACTGAGCGCGGGGAAAGGTACGGAGCACCGTCAACCGACCGACCGGCAGGAGGAGCGCGCCGCCCAGGCCCTGCAGCACCCGCGCCGCCACCAGCTCGCCCAGGTGCCGTGATGCCGCACAGGCCAGCGAGCCGAGCGTGAACAGGGCAATGGCCACCATGAACATTCGCCGCGTGCCGAAGCGATCGGCCAGCCAGCCCGAGGCCGGGATCAGCAAGGCCATGGTCAGCGAATAGGACACGACCACGGACTGCATGCGCAACGGGCTTTCGCCCAGCGCGCGCGCCATCGACGGCAGCGCCGTGTTGATGATGGTGGCATCCAGCGTCTGCATGAAGAAGCCGATGGCCACCAGCCACAGCAGGATGCGTTGCGAGGTGTCGGTGGCCGCTGGAGCGGCTTCGGGGCGGGAGGCGGTCAAGGGCGGGCTCGGGCGCAGAGGGAAACAAAAAGCCGCCCGAAGGCGGCTTTCATGGCGGCGACTGGCGTTGTTGTCGCACGGTGCGGCGGATCAGACCGAGAAGCTCGAACCGCAGCCGCAGGTGGTGGTGGCGTTGGGGTTCTTGATCACGAACTGGGCACCTTGCAGATCTTCCTTGTAGTCGATCTCGGCACCGACCAGGTACTGGTAGCTCATGGCATCGATGAGCAGTGACACACCGTTCTTGGTCATGGTCGTGTCGTCATCGTTGGTCACCTCGTCGAAGGTGAAGCCGTACTGGAAGCCGGAGCAGCCGCCGCCCTGGACGAACACGCGCAGCTTCAGATCGGGATTGCCTTCCTCGGCGATCAGGTCGGCCACCTTGGCGGCGGCGGAATCGGTGAACACGATCGGCTCAGGCATCGCCTGCACGGCGGACGCGGTGGTTTCGGCAACTGCGGTCATGGGAAATCTCCGTGGAGGGCCGAGCCCGGCGGGCGCAGCCAAGGGGAAGGATGCTAACGCAGGCAAAGAAAAACCGCCCCGAAGGCGGTTTTTCTCTGGCAGGTGCGAAACGCTTAGCGCTTCGAGAACTGCTTGCGGCGGCGTGCGGAGTGCAGACCGACCTTCTTACGCTCGACTTCACGCGCGTCGCGGGTGACGAAGCCAGCCTGGCTCAGCACCGGCTTGAGGGTCGCGTCGTAGTCGATCAGCGCACGGGTGATGCCGTGGCGGGTGGCGCCGGCCTGGCCGGACTCACCGCCGCCGTGCACGTTCACCTGGATGTCGAAGGCTTCCAGGTTCTCGGTCAGCGCGAGCGGTTGCTTCGCGATCATGATCGAGGTCTGGCGGCCGAAGAACTGCTCGATCGGCTTGCCATTCACCGTGATCTTGCCGCTGCCCTTCTTGAGGAACACGCGGGCGACGCTGGACTTGCGACGGCCGGTGCCGTTGTTCCAATCACCAATCATCTCGGGACTCCTCAGATTTCCAGCGGCTGCGGCTGCTGGGCGCTGTGCGGATGCTCAGCGCCGCCGTAGACCTTCAGCTTCTTGATCATGGCGTAGCCCAGAGGACCCTTGGGCAGCATGCCCTTGACGGCCTTCTCGAGCGCGCGGCCGGGGTGCTTGGCCTGCATGTCGCGGAAGTTGGTGGCGGTGATGCCACCCGGGAAGCCGGAGTGACGGTAGTAGACCTTGTCGAGGCTCTTGGTGCCGGTGACCTTGAGCTTGGACGCGTTGACGATGACGATGAAGTCACCGGTGTCGACGTGAGGCGTGTAGATGGCTTTGTGCTTGCCGCGCAGACGGAGGGCCACTTCGCTGGCGACCCGACCGAGAACCTTATCGGTTGCGTCAATCACAAACCACTCGTGCTTCACGTCAGCGGGCTTGGCGCTGAACGTAGACATGAGATTTCCTTGAAAACAGGAGGTTTGGAGTGAGCCCTTTTCCGCGGTCGGTCTTTCTCTGAAGGAAAGCTCTTAGGCGGGTGTCGAGCTTCGCCGCGGGGCTCGGTAAAACGCTGCGAAGCCTTCCATTATATGCACAGCCTTCAGATAGGCGCCACCTGAAGGCTGCCGCGGTTAGCATTGCCCCATGTTCAGCTACCGCCATGCCTTCCACGCCGGCAACCACGCCGACGTGCTCAAACACACGGTGCTGATCGCCGTGCTCGACTACCTGCTCGAGAAGGAAACCGCCCTCACGATGGTCGACACCCATGCCGGTGCCGGCCTCTATCGCCTGGATGGTGACTATGCCGGCAAGAGCGGCGAGGCCGCCGAGGGCGTGCTGCGGCTGGCCGAGGCGGCCGCCGCGTCCGACACCCCCCTGCCCGATGCGCTCGGTCGCTACCTGGCGCTGGTGCGCGAGTTCAATCGCGGCGAGGCGCTGCGCGTGTACCCGGGCTCGCCTTTCGTCGCCCATCAGCTGCTGCGCGAACACGACCGCCTCAAGCTCTACGAACTGCATCCCACGGACGCCAAGACCCTCGACGGCAACGTGGCCCAGCTCGATGCCGGCCGGCGCATCGCCGTGCTGCGGGAGGACGGCTTCGGCAGCGCTACCAAGTTCCTGCCGCCGCCCTCGCGCCGCGCGCTCGTGCTCACCGATCCGAGCTACGAAATGAAGACCGACTATGGCCGCACCGCCGCCTACGTGGGCGAGGCGCTCAAGCGCTTCGCCACGGGCGTCTACGCGGTCTGGTATCCGATCATTCCCCGACCGGAGGCGCACGAGCTGCCGCGCCGGCTCAAGACGCTGGCAACCAAGGCCGGCAAGCCGTGGCTCAATGCCAGCCTCACGGTCAAGTCCAGCCGCATGGCTGTCGCGCTGCCGGGCGAGACCAGCCGCCGGCCTGGCCTGCCCGCCAGCGGCATGTTCATCATCAATCCGCCGCACACCCTGGCCGCGCGGCTGCGTCCCAGCCTGGCCCGCATGGCGCAAGTGCTGGCGCAGGACGCCAACGCCGCCTTCACGCTGGAGCACGGCGGCTGATCCACGGCTGCGGTCGGGCTTGCCCGGCCAAGGCCGGGCCTACCTCAGCGCTTTCGCTTGTTCACCACGCGCGCTGGCGCACGGCGCGCTGGCGCGGGACGCGGCGCCGCCGCCATGTTGATGGGCGCCAGACCACCTTCGACGCGCTCGCCCGCGCAACGACCGCCCTCCTCCGGGATCATCGTCAGCGACACCTGCTTGAAGCCGATGGTGGTCAGCTGGATCTGCTCGGCCGCGGCCTGACTCAGGTCGATGATGCGACCCGGCGTGAAAGGCCCGCGGTCATTGATGTAGACCAGCACCTCGCGCCCATTGACCAGGCTGCGCACGCACACCTTGGTGCCGAAGGGCAGCGTCTTGTGGGCGGCGGTGAAGCTGGTCATGTCGAACAGCTCGCCGCTGGCGGTGCGCCGGCGGTGGAACTGCACGCCGTACCAGGAGCCCCCGCCCCGCTCGAATTCCTCGACCTGCAAATCGTCGGGCGGGCCGTCGGGCGTCTCGCCCAGGTCGGGAAAGATCTGGACCACGCGCGAACGCGGTGCCTCGGCGGCGGCTGGCGGTTGCCGTTCCAGCGGGCGCAGCGTGGGCCGGGCCGCGGGAGCACCGGTCGCCGAAACGCCGTCAGCCCCGGCCTCCGGGGTCGTCGGCAGCGGCGCACAGGCCACGGCCAGCAGCGTCGCGAGTGCCGCACATGCGGCCCGCGCCGTTGCCCAGACGCTCATTCGCCCAGGCCCAGCCGATCCAGCAGCGCCAGGGTGGGCGCGGCCTGGTTCATGGTGTAGAAGTGCAGCGCCGGTGCGCCGCCCGCCACCAGCCGCTCGCACAGGGCCGCGACCACATCGAGGCCGAAGGCCTTGATCGAAGCCGTGTCGTCGCCGAAGGACTGCAGCCGCAGCCGCACCCAGCGCGGAATCTCGGCGCCGCAGGCATCCGAAAAGCGCATCAGCTGCGTGGAGCTGGTGATGGGCATGATGCCCGGCACGATCGGCACGTCGGCACCGGCGACGCGCGCCTCGTCGACGAAGCGGAAGTAGGCCTCGGGCGTGAAGAAGTACTGCGTGATGGCCGAATCGGCGCCCGCACGCACCTTGGTCGCGAAGGCCTGCATGTCGGCCTGGGGCGTGCGCGCCTGCGGATGCACCTCGGGATAGCAGGCCACTTCCAGGTGGAAGTCGCGTCCGGTCTCAGCACGGATGAAGGCGACCAGGTCGCTCGCGTACTGGAATTCGCCGCCGATGCCGTAGCCGCTGGGCAGGTCGCCGCGCAGCGCCACGAGGCGGCGCACGCCCATGGCCTTGAGCTGATGCAGTTGATCGCGCACCGTCTCGCGCGTGGCGCCGATGCACGAGAAATGCGAGGCGGCATCGGTGCCTTCTTCCAGGATTTCCTTCACCGTGGCGAAGGTGCCCGCCTGGGTGGAACCGCCGGCGCCATAGGTCACCGAGCAGAACTGCGGCGCGCGGGCACGCAGCTGCGCCCGCACGGCCCGCAGCTTGACCGCGCCTTCGGGCGTCTTGGGCGGGAAGAACTCGAAACTGATCGGCAGCGCCATGGGGAACCCCTTTTCTTGTCGTTAGTTGTCGTGCACGGCCGCCGAAGGCGCCGCGTGGATGAAGAACTCGCGGTTGCCGTCGCCGCCGACGATGGGGCTGTCCAGCCATTGGAGCAGCCGCAGGCCGGCATCGGCACAGCCCTGCCGCAGCCGGGCCTCGACCTCGGCGTACAGCGCGGGATCGCGGACGATGCCGCCCTTGCCGATCTGCGCCGGCTGAAGCTCGAACTGCGGCTTCACCAGCATCAGCAGGCGCCCCGTCGGTGCCATCAGCGGCACCAGCGCCGGCAGCACCAGCGTCAGCGAGATGAAGGACAGGTCGCCGACGACCAGCCCGAAATCCGCGCCGCCCACCGGCGCGAACTGCGCAGGCTGCAGATGGCGCGCGTTGACCTTCTCCAGCGCCTGCACGCGAGCATCGGCCCGCAGCCGTTCATGCAGCTGACCATGGCCGACGTCCACGCCCACCGCGGCGGCGGCACCGCGCTGCAGCAGGCAGTCGGTGAAGCCGCCGGTCGACTGGCCCACGTCCAGGCAACGCAGGCCGGCGACATCGAGCTGCGCCGCATCGAGTGCGCCTTCGAGCTTCAGGCCGCCGCGCGAGACGTAACGGGCCTCGGCCGCGTCCGCCAGTTCGAGCTCGGCCGTGGGCGGCACCTCGTCGCCGTTTTTGGTGGCCGAACGCCAGGGCTGGCCGGCATGCAGGCGCCAGCGCAGGCCGCCCGCGATCAGGCGCGCCGCCTGCGAGCGTGAAGCGGCCAGGCCGCGTTCGACGAGCAGCTGGTCAGCGCGCATGGGAGGAAACAGGAGCAGGCCGGGCCGCCCCGTGCGAGGCGCCGCGGCCACCGGCTCCGGCGCGCCGCTTGCGCCCTGCACGGGCGCCCAAGGCGGCGGCACGAAGCCCGGTGGGTGCTCAATAGCGGTAGGTGTCGGGCTTGTAGGGCCCGGTCTTGGCGACGCCGATGTAGGCGGCCTGCGCGTCGGTCAGCTCGGTGAGCTGGGCGCCGACCTTTTTCAGGTGCAGGCGTGCGACCTTTTCGTCCAGCACCTTGGGCAGCACGTACACCTTGCCGGCCTCGTAGGCGTCGGGCTTGGTGAACAGCTCGATCTGCGCGATGGTCTGGTTGGCGAAGGAGGAGGACATCACGAAGCTGGGATGGCCCGTGGCGCAGCCCAGATTGACCAGGCGGCCCTTGGCCAGCAGCGTGATGCGCTTGCCGTCCGGGAAGATCACGTGATCGACCTGGGGCTTGACCTCTTCCCACTGGTACTTCTCGATCGAGGCAACGTCGATCTCGTTGTCGAAGTGGCCGATGTTGCAGACGATGGACTCGTTCTTCATCGCCAGCATGTGCTCGTGGCGGATCACGTCCTTGTTGCCGGTGGTGGTCACGAAGATGTCGGCCTTGTCGGCGGCGTATTCCATGGTGACGACTTTGAAGCCTTCCATCGCGGCCTGCAGGGCGTTGATCGGGTCGATCTCGGTCACCCACACCTGGGCCCGCAGGGCGGCCAGGGCCTGGGCGCAGCCCTTGCCCACGTCGCCGTAGCCGGCCACCACGGCGACCTTGCCAGCGATCATCACGTCGGTGGCGCGCTTGATGCCGTCCACCAGCGATTCACGGCAGCCGTAGAGGTTGTCGAACTTGCTCTTGGTGACCGAGTCATTGACGTTGATCGCGCGGAACAGCAGCGTGCCCTTGGCGGACATCTCGTTCAGGCGGTGCACGCCGGTGGTGGTCTCTTCGGTCACGCCGATGATCTCGGCGGACTTGCGGCTGTACCAGGTCGGGTCCTGGGCGATCTTGGACTTGATGGCGGCGAAGAGGATGCGCTCTTCTTCGCTCGACGGGTTGGCGACCACCGAGAGGTCCTTCTCGGCGCGCTGGCCCAGGTGCATCAGCAGCGTCGCATCGCCGCCGTCGTCCAGGATCATGTTGGGGCCTTCGCCCTTCGAACCCTTGGGGCCGAAATCGAAGATGCGGTGGGTGTAGTCCCAGTAGTCCTCCAGCGACTCGCCCTTGATGGCGAACACCGGGGTGCCGCCGGCGGCGATGGCGGCGGCGGCATGGTCCTGCGTCGAGAAGATGTTGCACGAGGCCCAGCGCACGTCGGCGCCCAGGGCCTTGAGGGTCTCGATCAGCACCGCCGTCTGGATGGTCATGTGCAGCGAACCCGTGATGCGGGCGCCCTTCAGGGGCTGCGCTGCCGCGAATTCCTCGCGGATGGCCATGAGACCGGGCATCTCGGTCTCGGCAATCTTGATTTCCTTGCGGCCCCAGTCGGCCAGCGAGATGTCGGCGATCGCCAGATCGGCGGAAAGGTCGGCTTTGAGAACGGCGCTCATGCAATGCTCCAGAACACGGGTTTCAGGGTTTCCGCTGCACGTCGGGAGAGGGAGAGAAAGCACTCACCACGGCGCGATGCGGGTGAGCGTGGTTGCGTATGAATTCCGAGCCTCACGCCTGACGGCGCTGCAACGCTCCTCGGTTGGGGGCGGATTCTACAAAAGCGGCGATGCACCCTGACCCTGCACGGCCACGGCCAGCGCCTCCGCCGACCAGGCGACCACCTCGATGGGCTCGCGGCGGCCCCGCACCTCGATGCGCCGCATTTCCCCGGCCGCCGGCGACAGGCCCGCATGCCTCACCGCGAAGCGCGAGGCCACCAGCGCCGCGCCGGCCGCCTTGGTCTGCTCCTGCAGCCGGCTGGCGGTGTTCACGACCTCACCCACGGCGGTGAAGCTCTGCACGTCCAGGTGGCCGACCTCGCCCACGGCGGCCGTGCCCGCATGCAGGCCCATGCCGAAATCGAGGGACTGGCCGAATTCGCGCTCGAATTCGGCGCTCCACGCGCGCAGCCGCGCGCTGATGAGCGCCGCCGCGCGGAAGGCCCGCCGGCAGGCGAGATCCAGGCCTTCCTCCAGGCCGAAGAGGGCCATCACGCTGTCGCCGATGAACTGGTTGGGCACGCCGCCCGCCTCCCGCACGGCCTGGCCGACCAGCGCGAAGTAGCGGTCGAGCACGTAGACGAGGTCGAAAGGCCACTGGCGCTCGGCCAGGCCGGACCAGCGGCGCAGGTCGACGAAGAGCACGGCCACCTCCCGCTCGCCGTCCAGCCGCGGACGGTGGCCTTCGGCGGCCGCGCCGGCGCCCAGCAGCGGGGAGACCTCCAGATCGCCCGTCGGCCTCAATTGGCAGGCGAGCCTGACCTGGGCGCCGGCACGCACACGGGCCAGCGTGCGTTGCTCGTCGGGGCCGGGCGGCGGGCAGTGCCCGGCAGGGCCCGCCACCCGCACGCGGCAGGTGGAACAGCGCGCCCGGCCGCCGCACAGCGACAGGTGGGCAATGCCATGGGCCCGGCTGGCCTCCAGCACGCTCCAGCCGACAGGCACCTGCACGCTGCGATCCGGATAGCGCAGCGTCAGCATGCGGGTGCCGGACAGCCGATGCAGGCGCCCTCGTGCCATCCGCGCGAGCAGGCACGCCGCCAGCAGCGTCACGTAGAGGTCCTGGCCATGCTCGGCGAGCATGCCCAGCCGGTGACCCTGGACGGCGTCGGGCGCGTTCACCGGTCCTGGCGCGAACTGCCACTCCCGCCCCATCGCCACGAAACCCAGCGCCGCCAACGTGGGCAGCAACACAGCCGCCGTGAGCAGCAGCGGCTGCGCCCGCCGCCAGCGCGGGTCCGCGCGCAGGGCGAAATGCAGGCCCATGCAGCCGTGCAGCCAGGCGGCGGCCAGTGCGATGACCTGGAAGGCACCGCCGGCGCTGGCCCACAGGCCCTCGACCACCCAGGCGTAGCTGCCGTTCAATCCGAACACGGTGTAGCCGCCGCGCATCGACGCCAAGTGCGAGGCCAGCAGCAGCGGCAAGGCGAAGCCCAGCACGATGCGCAGCCCCTGCGAAGGCGGCATGCGCAGGCTGCGCCGCTCCCACAGCGCCACGAAGGCGAGGGCCAGGTGGACGGCGACCGCGCCATAGAGCAGCAGCGTGCCCGGCCAGGAATGCCAGAAGGCGCGAAGCGGCCCCAGCGCTCCTTCGGCCACCCGGAGCGAGACCAGCCCCAGCGCGTGGTTGAGCAGGTGCAGCGTCACGTAGGCCATCAGCACCAGGCCGCTGGCCCAGCGCAGATCGCGGCGCGAACGCAAGGAGAAGGGGGCGGGGGCGGCCGGTGCGGCGACCGGCGGAGGCGGGCTCATGGGCGGCTGAGCATAATCGCGCGCCCATGATCGACCGGCCCTCCAGTCTCGCGCTTCGGCGCTTCGCCCTCTTCGACGACCTGCCCCCGGCGCGCCTGGACGCACTGGCGGGCCGCTGCGTCTGGCGCCGGGTGGCTGCCGGCCAGCCGCTGCTGCTGCGGCGGCAGCCGCGCGCCGACATCTACCTGGTGATCGACGGCGCCGTGCGTGTGACCACCTACGGCGCCAATGGCCGGCAGGTCACTTTCCGCGACCTGGGTGCCGGCGAGATCGTCGGCGACCTGGCCGCGCTGGACGGCCAACCCCGCTCGGCGGACGTGATGACCGTCGAGGACAGCCTGGTGGCGGTGCTCGACCGCGAGGCCTTCCTGGAGCTGCTGCAGGACGAACCGACGGTGGCGCGGCGCCAGATGCAGCGCCTGACCACCCTGGTGCGCCAGTTGTCGGAGCGGGTGATCGAGCTGAGCACGCTGGGCGTGCAGAACCGGCTTCACGCCGAATTGCTCCGGCTGGCCCGCACCGCCAGCCCGGATGCCGCCGCCGGCGAGGTGCGGCTGGCGCCGGCGCCTCGCCATGCCGAACTCGCCAGCCGCATCAGCACCAACCGCGAGCAGGTCACCCGCGAACTCAATGCGCTGGTGCGCAGCGGCCTGCTGCGCAAGGAGGGCGACGCCCTCGTCGTCACCGACGTGGCGCGCCTGGCCCGCGTGGTCGCCGAGGTGATGGGCGACGGCGGCGCCTGAGGCGCGTCGTGCTCAATTCAGTTCAGCCCGCGCTGGCCGCCGGCCACGGCATAGCGGCCCGCGCCCAGCAGCATCACCGCCAGGGCACCGAAGAGGTACAGCCCCTGCAGTTCCAGCGCCCAGCCGCCCTGGCCGGTCAGCGAGAAGAACTGGCTGGTATGCACCAGCAGGAAGGCCACGATCATGTTGATCACGACCACCGCCGCGGCCGGGCGCGTCCACAGGCCCAGGATCATCAGCGCCGGCGCCAGCACTTCGCCCACATAGACGAGGTAGCCGATGGCCCCGGGAAGGCCGTGGGCGGCCAGCATCTTCACGATGAAGCCCGGGCCCGTGCCCAGCTTGAAGATGCCGTGCAGCAGCACCAGCACGCCGACCGCCAGGCGCAGCACCAGCTTGCCGGCATCGTCGTGGCGGGGAAGCAGCGCGGCGCCCGTCTCGGAGGAAGCGTAGGACATGGCGGGCCTCACAGGGGTTGTTGGGCGGCGCCGGAGGCCTGCTGACGCTGCGGCTCACGCTGCATGTTGGCGGGCAGGCGGCTGTCGACGAAGGCGCGCGGGTCCAGGTTCTGGTTGGGGGCATGGGCCGCGGCCACCGCCTCGGCCTGCACCTGGGCGCGCGTGCGGGCGCTGACGAACACGGGCTGCTGGCCGAAGCTGCTCGCTTCGCCGATGGCGGCCACGTCGCCGCTGCGCTCGGCGGCGACCAGTTGCTGTTGCACCTCGGCACGCGACAGGGTGCTGTGCACCGCCGTGCGGTTCTGCTGGATGTAGTCCTCCTGCGTTTCGGCGGAGGCGGCACCGGCAGCGAGCGTCAGCAGGGCGGCGGCGAGGAGAGCGGTCTTGTTCATGGCGAATCCTTTCGAGGGTCGGGAGAGAGAGGTCGATCCCGTCGCGGCAGGTGCCACCGGATCGATGCCTTGCAGTTTCTGCCCCTCGCCGGTGCGCGGAAGTGCGTTTACGCACACGTCCGGACAAGTCGCCCCGCGCGCTCCTGCCGCCGCAGGCCGTGTTGTCCCGGATTTCTGTGGATAAGTCTGGGCATATTCCTGGGAAGGCATCGCCAAGGCCCGTTCCCCCGTGCACTTTGGACGGATTGCCTGTTTCGCAGGCACAGGGCCGGCCTGCACCTGCGCCTCCCCGGTACGAGGGCCGGCCATGCCCCGTTCCCGCCGGGCCGGCTGCAAAGCGGAATTGTCCGACGCGGTCCCCTTCGCAATGCGAGGACATTTTCCGGATTTGCATCGTCTCGGAGACGGCCTGTCAGCCTCAACGGCCAATTGGCCGTTGAGAAACAAAGCGCGATACCATGGTTGCGAAAGGTTCCCCAACATGAGGAAAACTCTCGCCAAATGTCATCCAGGTTGTTGTTTTCAAAGGAAAATCAAATCTGATCTTTGTTAAAAACATTTAATTACAAGTGAATGTTTTTTTCTGACCCATTGAGATGCGGGTCCCGTTTTTATGTCCTCCTTGAGCTCCGAAGAAATAGCGTATTACGAAAGTGTTCACTGCGATCGGCAATGGCGCCTTTTCAATCAGGCGCTGGGCGTGGAACTGGGCGAAGGGCTCCCGGACAGCGAATTGAAGGCGCTGTTCGCCCGTCTGGGCCGGCGAGTGGCGCAGTCGATGCCGCTGGAGCGCTGCCAAACCGTCGCCGAACTCGAGGCGGCGATGAACCGCGCCTGGGCCGACATGCGCTGGGGCTTCGTGCGCCTGCACGAGGACGAGGACCGGCTGTGGCTGCAGCACCACTGCCAACCGCTGGTGGCCAGCTTCGGCAGCGTCTCGCTGCCCTGGGCGCAGAGCTTCTTCGAGGGCGTGTACGAGGGCTGGCTCGAAGCCCAGGGCTCGCCCGCCGCGCTGGCCGTGTCGGCGCTCGTGCCCGATGCGGCCGAGCCCACCGTCAGCCCGCGCATCCATCTCCAACTCCACCGACGCGCCGATCGATGACTGCTCCCGTGCCTCCCGACGACATCGTCGGCCTGTTCCAGAAATTCGACGGCGACGCCGGCAGCTACCGCAAGTTCGCGTCGCCGGCCGCGCCCGAGCCGACGGCCGAGTGGCCCCTGCTTGCTTCGCCCCATACGGGGGCTGCGCCGTCGACGGGGACCGGCCCCGCGCAGGCGGAGCCGACCTCCCCGGCCATGCCCTCCGCGCGACTGGCGCCACTGCTTCGCCATGCGGCAGCCAGCGCAGCGGCGCCCTCGCTGCCCGTAGGCGCAGCGACCGCCGGCAACGATGCGCGCATGGCACCGCTGCAGCAGCTGTTCGAGCGGCTGGCGCAGCAGCCGCCTGCATCGTCCAGCCCGCCCGCGGTGCGGCATGGGCTGCTGCGCAGCTGGCGCCGCCAGGCCTGAGCCGCCATGGCGACCGTGCTGGCCCTGGTGGCCTCCAAGGGCGGGGTGGGCAAGACCACGCTGGCAGCCAACCTGGCCGCGGCCCTGGCACGCCAGGGCCGGCCCGTGCTGGCGCTGGACCTGGATCCACAGAACGCGCTGCGGCTGCATCTGGCGCCACAGCCCCTGCCCACCAACGGCCTGGCCGACGTGGTGCTCGGCCGCATCGGCTGGCGCCAGAGCATGATGCGCGGCCGCGGCGGCGTGGTGCTGCTGCCCTTCGGCCAGCTCGACGACGAGCAGCTCGTCGCGTTCCAGCAGTCGCTGGCCGCCCAGCCGGACTGGCTGGCGCTGGCCATCGAGGGCTGGGCCTTGCCGGCCGACGCCGTGGTGGTGGTGGACACGCCGCCCGGCCCGTCGGTCTATCTGCAGCAGGTGCTGCGCGTGGCCTCGCTCGCGCTGATGCCGCTGCTGGCGGACGCGGCCTCCTTCGCCACGCGTGAGCTGGTCGAGCGCATGGTCGACAAGTACGCCCGTGCACGCGCCGGCTTCGGCGGGCTGCTGTACCTGGTCAACCAGGTCGCGCCCGAGCGGCGGCTGGCGCGCGATGTGCTCCAGCGCCTGCGCGACGAGCTGGGCCCGCGCCTCATCGGCGAACTGCACCAGGACCAGGCCGTGAGCGAGGCCATGGCGCACATGCTCCCGGTGGCGCAGTACGCGCCGCACAGCCAGGCCGCGCACGACATCGACGAGGCGGTGCGGCGCCTGCTGCCCCACCTGGACGCCACCAGCCCCGGCCACTGGCCCGCCCAGGCGTGAGGCGTCGCTCCACGGCGCCCCCAGGCGCATCGGGAAGGCCCGCCGCATGACGCCGTCGCCGGCGCAGCCCGCCGCACAGCCGCCCGCCTGGCTGGGCCTGCTGCCCGTGCGCGTGGGCGGCTGGCTGCTGGCGCTCGTGCTGCTGGCGCTGGTGGTCATCACGCCGCTCACGCTCGGGCAGCAGCTCCTGCTGTCGGTGACGTGCTTCGTCGCCGCCCTCGTGGTCGGCCGCGCCCGCGGCCGCTTCGCCAGCCTGGTGATGATGGTGCTGTCGGTGACGGTGTCCTCCCGCTACCTCTACTGGCGCTTGACCGAGACGCTGGTGCTGCCCGGCGTGCTCGACCTGACGCTGGGCGCCGGACTGCTGGTGGCGGAGGTGTACGCCTTCGTGGTGCTGGTGCTGGGCTATGTGCAGACGGCCTGGCCACTGCAGCGCCGGCCGGTGCCGCTTCCTGCAGACCCGGCCCATTGGCCCACGGTGGACCTGTTCATTCCGACCTACAACGAGCCGCTGGATGTGGTGCGCAGCTCGGTGCTGGCGGCCCAGACCATCGACTGGCCGCGCGACAAGCTGCGCATCTACGTGCTGGACGATGGCCGGCGCGAGGAATTCCGCGTCTTCTGCGAAGCCGCCGGCGTGGAGCACCTCACCCGCACGGACAACCGCCATGCCAAGGCCGGCAACATCAACGCGGCCCTCAAGCACACCCATGGCGAGTTCGTCGCCATCTTCGACTGCGACCACATCCCCACCCGCTCCTTCCTGCAGATCGCGATGGGCTGGTTCGGGCGCGACCCGAAGCTGGGCATGGTGCAGTTGCCGCACTACTTCTTCTCGGCCGATCCCTTCGAGCGCAACCTGGGCACCTTCGGCACCGTGCCCAACGAGGGCGAGCTGTTCTACGGCCTGATCCAGGACGGCAACGATCTGTGGAACGCGGCGTTCTTCTGCGGCTCCTGCGCCGTGCTGCGGCGCACGATCTGCGAGGCCGTGGGCGGCATCGCCGTGGAGACGGTGACCGAGGACGCCCACACGGCGCTCAAGATGCACCGCGCCGGCTACAACACCGCGTACCTGGCCCTGCCGCAGGCAGCGGGCCTGGCCACGGAGAGCCTGTCCGGCCACGTGGGCCAGCGCATCCGCTGGGCGCGGGGCATGGCGCAGATCTTCCGCACCGACAACCCGCTGCTGGGCAGGGGGCTGAACTGGGCCCAGCGGCTGTGCTACCTGAATGCGATGCTGCACTTCCTGTACGGGTTGCCGCGGCTGATCTACCTGACCGCGCCGCTGGCTTACCTGCTGCTGGGTGCCAGCGTGATCCATGCGTCGGCGGCCATGATCTTCGCCTTCGCGCTGCCGCACATCCTGCATGCCAATCTCACCAACAGCCGCATCCAGGGGCGGTTCCGCTACCTGCTGTGGAACGAGGTCTACGAGGCGGTGCTGGCCTGGTACATCTTCCGTCCCACGCTGGTGGCGCTGCTCAATCCCAAGCTGGGCAGCTTCAACGTCACGGCCAAGGGCGGGCTGATCGCGGAGCGCTACTTCGATGCGCAGATCGCCAAGCCCTACCTGGTGCTGCTGCTGCTGAACGTGGTGGGGTTGGGCTTCGGCGTGTGGCGCCTGGGCTGGGTGCCGGCGCACGACACCCTCACGGTCTGGCTGAACATGGCCTGGACGGTCTACAACGTGCTGATCCTGGGCGCCTGCGTGGCGGCTGCCAACGAAGCGCAGCAACGGCACGAGACGCATCGGGTGCGGCTGCAGGTGACGGCCACGCTCTACACGCCGGACGGCGTGTCGATGCGTTGCGAGACCAACGACTTCTCCCGGCAGGGCCTGGGCCTGCGCCTGCCGCAGCCGGTGGCGGCGAAGACGGACGACCGCGTGTCGGTCGCGCTGTTCGCGGGCGCGCAGGAGCACCGCTTCGACGCCGTGGTGCGTCACCACCAGGACGGGCGCATGGGCGTGCGCCTGGACGCCATGACGCTGGCGCAGGAGCGCGCCTTCGTGCAGTGCACCACCGCGCGCGCCGACCTGTGGGCGGCCCGCTGGGGCAACCATCCCCGCGCGTCCGTGTGGTCGGTCCTCGCGCACATCAGCCGGATCAGTGTCATCGGACTTCGCGACATGAGCTTCCACTACCTGCGCCAGGCGGGCCTGCGCATCGGCCCCGATCCGCGGCCCTCGGTGCGACAGGCGGCGAAATGAACGGCATGCGCGCTGCGCCCCATGCGCCCCGCCGGTCGCCGGCATCCGGCCGCCGCCTGCTGCCCGCCGCGCTCGCCCTCGGCCTGCTGGCAGGCCCGGCGCCGGGCCTGCACGCGCAGCAGCCAGCGCCGACGGGCGCGGCGGCGGCGACCGTCCCGGCACCGGGCACGGCCGTGGCAGGCCCGTCCGTGCGCGAGGCCACGCTGCGCCAGCTGGGCGTGGACTACGCCATCCAGCTGCGCGGCACCAGCGGCGCCGTGGGCATTCCCTTCAGCGTGCGGGCCGACGAGCTGGTCACCGGGGGCAGCCTGCGGCTGAACTACACCTTCTCGCCGGCGCTGATCCCCGCGCTGTCGCACCTGAAGGTCAGCGTCAACGACGTGGTGCTGGCCACCTTGCCGGTGGACCCTGCCGCCGCGGGCCGGCCGCAGACCGCCGAGATCGCCATCGACCGCCGGCTGGTGACCGAGTTCAACCGGCTCGTGGTCGAGCTGGTCGGCCACTACACCCGCGACTGCGAGGATCCCAACCACAGCAGCCTGTGGGCCGCCATCGACAGCGGCAGCACGCTGCGACTGTCCGTCCAGCCGCTCACGCTCGACAACGACCTGCGCCTGCTGCCGGTGCCCTTCTTCGACCGGCGCGACGTCGGCCGGCTGACGCTGCCCTTCGTGCTGCCCACAGGCGCCACCCCCGAGGTGCTGGAGGCCGCGGGCATCGTCGCCTCATGGTTCGGTGCGCTGGCCGGCTACCGCGGCGCCCGCTTTCCGGTCAGCGAGGACACCCTGCCCACCGACGGACATGCGGTGGTCTTCGCCACGCCGCAGGCGCTACCCGCGGGGGTGGCGATGCCGCCCATCGACGGTCCCCAGCTCGCGGTCGTGCCGATGCCCGGCCACGCCCAGCGCAAGCTGCTGCTGGTGATGGGCCGCGACGCCACCGAGCTGCGCAGCGCCGCCTCGGCGCTGGCCCTGGGTTCTCCCGCGCTCGCAGGTGCCCAGGCGCGCATTGCCGGCTTCGAACCGCCGCCCGCGCGCAAGCCCTACGACGCACCGCGCTGGGTGCCCAGCGACCGCCCCGTGCAACTGGGCGAACTGGCCCAGGCCCAGGACCTCAACGTCAGCGGCTATGCCCCCGACGTGATCCGCGTCAACCTGCAACTGCCGCCGGATCTTTTCACCTGGCGCAGCCACGGCATGCCGCTGGCGCTGCACTACCGCTACACCCCGCGTGTGCGGCCCGACCAGTCCACGCTGAACATCAACATGGGGCAGAGCTTCATCGGCGCGGTGCCGCTGCGGGCCGCCAACACGCTGCACGACGCGTGGTGGAACCCCTTCGCGCTGCCGCTGCTGCCCGACGGCACCGTGGCCGAGAAGAAGACGGTGCAGGTGCCGCCGCAGCTGCTGGCGCCCAGCAGCCAGCTGCGGCTGCACTACTACTTCGAGCCCAGCGCGGGCAAGTGCCAGCCGCTGCTGGCCAACGTGCGCGGGGCCATCGACCCGGACTCCACGCTCGACCTCTCGGGCCTGCCGCACTACATCGCCATGCCCGATCTGGCCGCCTATGCCAATGCGGGCTTCCCGTTTTCGCGCCTGGCGGACCTGGCGGACAGCGCGGTGCTGCTACCGCCCGCGCCCACGGCGCAGGATCTGGGCCTCTACCTGGGTCTGATGGGCCAGATCGGCCGCAGCACCGGCTACCCCGCCCTGCGGCTGCGCGTAGGCGACGTCCGCAGGCCGGCAGAGGTGGCCGACAAGGACCTGCTGGTGCTCGGCGATCTGGACCGCCAGCCGCTGTTCGGCGAGTGGCGCGCGCGCATGCCCCTGAGCCAGCCCGCGGCCGACACCCAGAGGCTGGAACTGCCGGGCTGGCTGCGCCGCGCGCTCGACATCGTGGCCGGCTCGCGCATGCGGCAGGACCTGCCCCAGGCCGCGCAACTGGACCTGCGCGGCGCCGGCCGCGAGACGGCGGTGCTGGCCGGCTTCGAGTCGCCACTGCGGCCCGGCCGCAGCGTGATCGCCGTGGTGGCCGAGCCGGGCCAGGGCGACAAGCTGCTGGACGCGCTCCAGACGCCAGAACTGCTGCAGCGCGTACAGGGCAGCATGGCCGTGGTGCGCGAAGGCCGCGTGGAGAGCGTGCTCGGCGGCCAGCCTTACTACGTCGGCCGACTGCCGCCCCTGACCTGGCTGCAATGGCAGCTTTCGCGCAATGCCTTCATGCCCGCGTTGCTGGCCCTGGCCTCCGCGGCGCTGGCAGCGGCCGTGGCCTATGCCGGGCTGCAACGGCGCGCGCGGCGCCGGCTGGAGTGACAGCGATCCCATGCAGCAAGACCTCCATTCCCCCTCCCTGCCCCTCGCCCGGCGCCGCTGGTTGCAGCAGGCACTGCTGTGCGCGCTGCCGGGCGCGGCACCGCATGTCTGGGCTCAGGCGGGAGCGGCCAGCCCGCCGGGGCCAGCCTGCCTCGACCGCAGCGACTGGCCTGCCTTCGCCGCCCGCCACCTGCAGGCCGACGGCCGCATCGTGGATTTCGACACGCCGCGCCAGCAATCGACCTCGGAAAGCCAGTCCTACGGCCTCTTCTTTTCGCTGGTGCACGGCGACCGCGCCGCTTTCCGGCGCATCCTGGACTGGACTGTCGCCAACCTGTGCGACGGGCAGCCCGACCGCCGCCTGCCGGCGTGGCAGTGGGGCCGGCGCGACGATGGCAATTGGGGCGTGATCGATGCCAACCCCGCCTCCGACGCCGACCTGTGGATCGCCTATGCGCTGCTGGAGGCCGGGCGCCTGTGGCAGCAGCCGGCCTACACCGCGCTCGCCCGCCAGATGCTGGTGCTGGTGATCCGCGAGGAAGTGGTGCGCCTGCCCGGCCTGGGCGCCATGCTGCTGCCCTGGCCGCGCAGCGTGGGCAAAGGCCCCGTGTGGCGGCTCAATGCCAGCTACATGCCCCTGCCCCTGCTGCGCCGGCTGGCCGCCGAGAACCCGGCCGGCCCCTGGAGCGAGATCGCGCAGAACACGGTGCGCATGGTCGCCGCTACCTCGCCGCACGGCTTCGTGCCCGACTGGTGCGCCTGGAGCGAGGCCCGGCAGGCCTTCGTCACCGATCCCGAAAAGGGGGCGGAAGGCAGCTACGACGCCATCCGGGTGTACCTGTGGGCGGGCATGACGGCGACGGGCGACACGGGCCGGGCGCCGCTGCTGCACAGCCTGTACGGGCCCCGCGCCCTGCTGCAGTCCACCGGCCGCGTCGCCGAGCGGGTCGACACCGCCACCGGCACGGTCCGCGGCGATGGCCCGCCGGGCTTCTCGGCGGCGCTGCTGCCCTACCTGCGCGCCCTGGGCCATGAACAACTCGTGCAGGCCCGGCTGGCCTTCGTCAACCTGCGCACCGCCGCCGGCCAGCCGCTGCTGCCCTATTACGAACGCATGCTGCTGCTCTTCGGGCGTGGCTGGCTGGAAGGCCATTTCGCCTTCGACGCCAGCGGCCGGCTGCAGCCGAATCCTGCCCCGCCATGCCCCGCCAACGCCTGACCCCCTTCCCCGCGTCCCTGCGCACGCTGCCTGCCGCGCTGGGCCTCGTCTGCTCGCTGATGCCCGGCACGCCCGCCCGGGCCCAATCGGACGCGGCCACGGCCCTCGTCGAGCAGGGCCGCTACTGGCAAGCCCTGGGCCGCAACGACCTGGCGGAGGAGAGCTGGCGCAAGCTGCTGCGGGTCGACCCGAACGCACCCGATGCGCTGGCTGGCATGGCGCAGCTCGAACTGGCGCGTGGCAATGCCGATGCGGCCCGCAGCTGGATCGAACGGTTGCGGGCTGCGCGGCCGGGCGATGCCCGGCTCGCGCGACTGGACGAGCAACTGCGCCGCCCGGCCGGCGCCCCGGCGCCGGCCAACGACCTGCAGCGCGCCCGGGCCGCGGCGCAAGCCGGCCGTACCGAGGAAGCCATCCGGCTGTACCGGGAGGTGATCGGCAACCAGCCGGTGCCCGAACCGCTCGCCCTGGAGTACTACCAGGTGCTGGGCGGTTCCGCCCAGAGTTGGGACGAAGGCCGCCGCGGCCTGGAGCAGCTGGTGCAGCGCAACCCCGGCAACGCCGCCTACCGGCTCGCCCTGGCACGCCTGCAGACCTACCGGGAGCCCAGCCGGCGCGAGGGCATCCGCAGCCTGGCCGAACTGGCAGGCCAGGGCGGCGACACGGCCACCGGCGCGCGGGAGGCCTGGCGCCAGGCCCTGATCTGGCTGGACGCGCGGGCCAGCGACACGCCGCTGTATGAGCAGTACCTGTCCGGCCGCACCGATGAGGCGGTGAACGCCCGTCTGACCCGCCTGCGCGAAGGCGCGCAGGCCAGCGCCCAGGCCCAGCCGCTGGCACAGGGCTACCGCGCCCTGCAGCAGGGCGACGAGAACACGGCCCAGGCCCGCTTCCAGGACGTGCTGCGCCAGAACCCGAACGACCCCGAGGCCCTGGGCGGCCTGGGTGTGGTGCGGCTGCGCCAGCAGCGCTATGCCGAGGCGCGCCAGTTGCTGGAGCGCGCCAGCCGCGGTGGACAGGCCAGCCAGTGGGCGCAGGCCCTGCGCAGCGCGACCTACTGGCAGCAGGTGGGCGAGGCCCAGGCCGCGCGCGAACGCAACGACAGCGCGGCGGCGCGCCGCCTGTACGAACAGGCCACGCGCACCGACCCGGCCGAGCCCGTGGCGCGTCTCGGCCTGGCCGACCTCCAGCAGGCGGCGGGCGAACTCGGCGCCGCCGAAGAGAATTACCGCCGCGTGCTGCAGGCCCAGCCCGCGCAGGCGCAGGCCCTGGCTGGCCTGGTCACCGTCTACACCCGGCAGGGACGCCAGGCCGATGCGCAGGCCCTGCTGCAACGCCTGACGCCCGAGCAGGTCGCGCAAATGGGCGACCTGTCGGCGCTGCGCGCCGAGCAGGCCCGCGCACAGGCGCAGCAGCAACTTGCGACGGGCGACACCGCCGGCGCCCAGCGCACGCTCGAGGACGCGCTGCTCGCCGCCCCCAACAGCCCGTGGGTGCGGCTGGACCTGGCCAACCTCTACCGCCGGGCCGGCCTGGTACCGCAGGCCCGCGCGGTGATGGACGGCCTGCTGATGAGCCAGCCCGACATGCCCGACGCGCTGTATGCGTCGGCCCTGCTGGCCGCCGACACCGGCGACGGACGTGCCGGCCTGCAGTACCTGGAGCGGATTCCCGCCGCACGCCGCACGCCGGCCATGGCCCAGTTGCAGCGTCGCCTCTTCGTGCAGGACAGGGCGGCCCAGGCCACCGCGCTGGCACGCCGCGGCCAGGTGCAGGCCGCGCGCGAACTTCTATCCGCCACCCAGTCCAGCCTTGGCGCCGACCTGCCGGCCGAACCCTGGAGCCAGCTGGCCGAGGCCTATGCCGAAATTGGCGACGCGCCGCGGGCGCTGGCCATGGGCCGGCAACTGCTCAGCCGCACGCCCAACCCCAGCGTGGCCGACCGCCTGCGCTACGGCCAGTTGCTGCTGGCCACGCGGCAGGACATCGAGCTCTCGGCCCTGCTGCGGCAAATGCAGGCGGGCGCGCTGACGGCCGCACAACGCCAGGACTTCGACGGACTGCGCAGCGCCTATGCGATCCGCCAGACCGACGCCCTGCGCCAGGTCGGCAACCTGGAAGCGGCCTACGCCATGCTGTCGCCGCTGCTGGCGGAACGCCCGGACGACGCCGGCGTGCTCGGCGCGCTGGCACGGCTGTACTCCGCCGCACGCGACGAGCGTCAGGCGCTGGCGCTGTACCAGCGGGTGCTGCAGCGCCAGCCTACCGACCTCGACACCCTGCTCGCCGCCGCCGCCAGTGCCAGCGCGCTGCGCGACCACGACGACGCACAGACCTATGTGCAGGCCGCCCTCAAGCAGGCCCCAGGCGAATCCCGCGTGCTGGCGGCGGCGGGCCGCGTCTACCGCAACGCGGGCGACAGCCGCCAGGCCGAGCAATTCCTCGCCGCGGCCGTGCAGGCCGAAGCCCGGCAGGCCGGCCTGGCCACCGCCGTGCCTGGTGCTGGCGGCGCGGCCCCAGCCAGTGTCAACCCGTTCGCGGGCATGACCGGCCCTGCCGGCAGTGCGGGCGCCTGGCCCGGCGGTTTGGGTACGTCCACGGCGCCTGCCGCCGTTGCCGCCTACATTCCGCCGCCGCTGAGCGCAGGTGCCGTCTACGCCTCGGCCGGCGCATTGCCGGCGCCGCCCGCGGGCTGGTCGGGTACTGCCGCGCCCGGCGCGCTTCAGCCCGCCTCCGCTTACGGCGCGGGGGCCGGTACCTGGCCGATGGCGACAGCGGGCGGTGACGTGCTGCAGCCCTGGCCGGCGGGGCCGGTTGCATCGCCGCCGGTCGCCGCGTCCTCTGCTCCGGCGCCGAGCGGCGGGGCGACCCGCCACCGACGAGCGGCAGGCAGCGGCGGGGCCACCGGCACTGCGGCGGCGCCCGCGCAGCCTGCGCCCCCCCTCGCCGCCGCGCCCGCTTCCTGGCCGGGCCCCGCCAACGCCGGCGCAGCCGCGCCCCTCTGGCTGCCCGTGCCCGGCGCGGCGGTGGCAGGCGCCACCTCGCGCAGCCTGCCCATGGTGCAGGTGCAGGCACGGGCCGACACCGACTGGCCCACGGCGCCCATTGCGCCCGCCGCCACAACAACCGTGGCCGCCACGCCGCTGCAGGCCGAACTGTCCGACCTTCAGAGCGCACGCAGCCCCAGCCTGAGCGTCGGCACGGTGTTGCGCGCCCGCGGCGGCGAATCCGGCCTGAGCCGGCTGAGCGATCTGCAGACGCCCATCGAGGCACGCTTTCCCGTCGGCGAAGGCAAGCTGGTGGTCAGCGCCACGCCCACGCTGCTGGACTCGGGCACGCCAGCGGCGGATTTCGCCACCGGCGCCCGCTTCGGCGGCGGGCCCCAGGCCACGCTCGCGCAGGCCTACGGTAGCGTGGCGCCGGCGGGTGCCCAGGACGCGGCGGGCGTCGGCCTGAGCGTGGGCTACGAGGGACCGCAACTCAGCGCCAGCATCGGCACCACGCCGCTCGGCTTCGCCGAGACCAACGTCATCGGCAAGGTGGCGTACCAGGGCAGCTTCAGCGACAGCCTGAGCTACAAGGCCGAGCTCTATCGCCGGCCGGTGACCGACAGCCTGCTGTCCTTCGCGGGCGCCAAGGACAGCCGCACCGGCGAGCGCTGGGGCGGCGTGGTCGCCAGCGGCGGCCGCTACGACATGACCTACGACAACGGCACCATGGGCATCTACGGCTACGCTGGTGCCGCCGCGCTCAACGGCACCGAGGTCCAGGACAACGCCCGTGCGGAGTTGGGGGCGGGCCTGTATTTCCATGTGCTCAAGAGCGCCGGCTCCTCGCTCACGGCCGGCGTCAACCTCGGGCTCATGCACTACGACAAGAACCTGAGCTACTTCACCTACGGCCACGGCGGCTACTTCAGCCCGCAGCGCTACTTCAGCCTCGCCTTCCCGGTCGCGTGGGAGGGCCGCAGCGACCGGCTGTCATGGCGACTCAATGCCTCGCTGGGCGTGCAGTCGATCCAGCAGGATGCGGCGGACTACTTTCCGACAGACAGCGCGCGCCAGACGGCCGCTGCCACCGCGCTGCGGCAGGCCTTCGCCGCCAACCTCTACACTGGCGTGCTCGACGCGCGCTATGCGGCCCAGAGCAACACCGGCCTCGCCTACGGACTGGGTGCGGTGGTGGAGTACCAGGTGATGCCGCGGATGTTCCTGGGCGGGACGGTCAGCCTGAGCAACGCGCGCAACTACCGCGAGTTCAGCGGCGGCGTGTACCTGCGCTACCTGTTCGATGGCGGCGACACCTTCGGCACGGGCGCTGGCCGGGGCAGTGGACCGTCGCCGCTCAGCTCGCCGTACACGCCGCTGCTGTGAGCACGGCGGCCGTGCCGCAGGCGACCGCCGAGCCGGCCGCTTGCCGGGCGGCGGCGGCCCGATGGCGGGCTCGGCGATCGGCACGCCGGACAGCCGCGCGCACCGGGCACAAAAAAGCCCCCGGACCTTGATGTGTCCGGGGGCTTCGATCGGCATCCCGCCAAGCGGGATGGCGACAGTCTGGTGCCGCTTGTCGGAATCGAACTGACGACCTACCGCTTACAAGGCGGGTGCTCTACCAACTGAGCTAAAGCGGCAAAGCCCGCGATTCTATCGAAAGGGTCGCGGGCCGATCACTTCACGCGCTTGAGCGCTGGCCGGCCGCCGCTGGGGGGCCGCGGCGGCTCGCCCGGCGGCGGCTCGATGGCGGCGGCCGACCCGCCCGGCTGGGATTCGGCGGCTTCGCCCACCAGATGCATGCCCGGCCGGGGCTCCGGCGTGGCCTGAGCCATTCCGGGCGCGATGACCTCGCCCGCCTCGGACGCCTGCGCGTCGAGCGGCGGGAAGGCCATGCCCTGGCCGTTCTCCCGCGCATAGATGGCCACCACCCGTCCGATGGGAACGATGATGTCGCGCGCGGTGCCGGCGAAGCGGGCCTTGAACTCGATGAAGTCGTTGCCGATCTTCAGCGCGCTGGTCGCGTCGTAGCTGATGTTCAGCACGATCTCGCCGTTCTTGACGTACTCGCGCGGGACCTGGACGGTCTCGTCCACCACGACCGCGATGTACGGTGTGAAGCCGTGGTCGGTGCACCATTCGTAGAGCGCACGCAACAGGTACGGCCGCAACGATGTGGATTCGAGGGCGCTGATCATGAATGGCGCGTCGTTCTCTCTTGCCGTCGCCGCGCGCTTACTTGCGCATCACCTTCTCGGAAGGCGTCAGCGCCTCGATGTAGGCGGGGCGCGAGAAGATGCGCTCGGCGTACTTCAGCAGCGGCGCGGCGTTCTTGCTCAGGTCGATGCCGTAGTAGTCCAGACGCCACAGCAGCGGGGCGATGGCCACGTCGAGCATCGAGAAGTTCTCGCCCAGCATGTACTTGTTCTTGAGGAACACCGGGGCCAGCTGCGTCAGGCGGTCGCGGATGTGCGAGCGGGCCTTCTCGATGGCCTTGTCGTTGCCCTTGGCGCCGCGGTTCTCGAGCGTGGAGACGTGGACGAACAGTTCCTTCTCGAAGTTCAGCAGGAACAGGCGCACGCGGGCGCGGTCCACCGGGTCGCCAGGCATCAACTGCGGATGCGGGAAGCGCTCGTCGATGTACTCGTTGATGATGTTCGATTCGTACAGGATCAGGTCGCGCTCGACCAGGATCGGCACCTGCCCGTAAGGGTTCATCACGCTGATGTCCTCGGGCTTGTTGTAGAGGTCGACGTCACGGATTTCGAAGTCCATGCCCTTTTCGAACAGCACGAAGCGGCAGCGGTGGGAGAAAGGGCAGGTCGTTCCGGAATACAGCACCATCATGGCGAAAGGCTCCAAAAAATCAAAAAAGAGTGGGCCGCTTGAGCAGCCCACTCTGTACGTTCACGCACCCGGAAAGCCCGGGCCACGCCGTCTGTGTCCTCTCTACTTCACGTCCTTCCAGAACGCGGCATTGAGACGCCAGACGAAGACCAGCGACACCGCCAGGAACAGCAACACCCACACGCCGACGCGCACGCGGGTGTTCTGCGCGGGCTCTGCCATCCACTGCAGGTAATTGACCAGATCGCCAACGGCCTGGTCGAACTGCAGGGGCGTCATCTTGCCCGGCTTGACCTGCTCCCAGCCCTTGAGCACCTCGGTTTCGTGGCCGTGCTGCTCCACCTTGTCATAGACCGGGCGGCGCTCGCCCTGGAGTTCCCACAGCACGTTGGGCATGCCTACGCTCGGGAAAGCCAGGTTGTTCCAGCCGGTTGCCTTGGTGTCGTCGCGGTAGTAGGTGCGCAGGTAGGTGTAGAGGTAGTCGGCACCGGTGCCATTGTGACCTGCGCGCGAACGCGCCACCAAAGTGAGGTCGGGCGGGGTGCCGCCGAACCATTCCTTGGCCTGTCGGGCATCGATGTTGGCCTTCATCGTGTCACCCACCTTTTCGGTGGTGAACAGCAGATTGTCCTTGATCTGCTGTTCGGAGAGGCCGATGTCCTGCAGGCGGTTGTAGCGCATGAAGGCGGCCGAGTGGCAGTTGAGGCAGTAATTGACGAAAAGCTTGGCGCCGTTCTGCAGCGAAGCCAGGTCGTTGGTGCGCACCGGCGCCTTGTCCCAGGCGATGCCGCCTTCGGCCGCCAGGGCGCCCGTGGCAAGGCCCAGCGCCATCATCAGCGAGAGGATCAGTTTCTTCATGGGGATGCTTCTCCGGCGGCTCGGTCAGTGCGCGGCAAAGGTCACGCGCTCGGGCACGGGCTTGAACTCGCCCAGGCGGGTCCACCACGGCATGAGCAGGAAGAAGCCGAAATAGAACAGGGTACCGACCTGCGACACACGCTCGCCGATGGGAGACGGCGGCTGCACACCCAGATAGGCCAGCACCACGAAGACGACGACGAACACGCCGTAGAGGTACTTGTGCCAGGAAGGACGGTAGCGGATCGACTTCACCGGGCTCTTGTCCAGCCAGGGCAGGAAGAACAGGATGATCACGGCGCCACCCATGACGACCACGCCCCAGAACTTGGCGTCGATGGACAGCATCATCGCGCAGGCAATGACGGCGGCCACCACCACGGCGATCTTGGCGACGCTGGCCATGCGCGTCTTCCAGACGCCGAACACCGCGGCACCGACGACGCAGGCGATGAGGGCATACATCATCTCGCTGGTGATGGCGCGCAGCATCGAATAGAAGGGCGTGAAGTACCAGACCGGGGCGATGTGGTTGGGCGTCTTGAGCGGATCGGCCGGGATGAAGTTGTTGTACTCCAGGAAGTAGCCGCCCATTTCCGGCGCGAAGAAGATCACCGCCGTGAACACGATCAGGAACATCACGACCGCGAAGATGTCGTGCACCGTGTAGTACGGGTGGAACGGGATGCCGTCCAGCGGCCGGCCCTGCGCGTCCTTGTTGGCCTTGATCTCGATGCCGTCGGGGTTGTTGGAACCCACGTCGTGCAGCGCCAGCAGGTGCGCCACCACCAGGCCCAGCAGCACCAGCGGCACCGCGATCACGTGGAAGCTGAAGAAGCGGTTGAGGGTGGCGTCGCTCACCACATAGTCGCCACGGATCAGCAGCGCCAGGTCGGGTCCGATGAAGGGAATCGCGGAGAACAGGTTCACGATCACCTGCGCGCCCCAGTAGGACATCTGGCCCCAGGGCAGCAGGTAGCCCATGAAGGCCTCGGCCATCAGGCACAGGAAGATCGCGCAGCCGAAGATCCAGACCAGCTCGCGCGGCTTGCGGTAACTGCCGTACAGCAGGCCGCGGAACATGTGGAGATACACCACCACGAAGAAGGCCGAAGCGCCGGTGGAGTGCATGTAGCGGATCAGCCAGCCCCAGGGCACGTCGCGCATGATGTACTCGACCGAGGCGAAGGCCTGGGTCGCATCGGGCTTGTAGTGCATCACCAGGAAGATGCCGGTCACGATCTGGATGACCAGCACCAGCAGCGCCAGCGAGCCGAAGATGTACCAGAAGTTGAAATTCTTCGGCGCGTAGTACTCCGACATGTGGACGCGGTAGGCGTCGAAGGCGGTCGGGAAGCGGTTGTGCAGCCAGTTGCCCAGCTTGGCGCCGGCGGGCGCGTTGGGCGAGATGTCCTTGAATTCGGCCATGGGTGTCTCCTCCCGCTCAGGCGTTGGCGTTGCCGTCTTCGCCGATCAACAGGCGCGTTTCCGACAGGTACCTGTGCGGCGGAACGGGCAGGTTGTCGGGCGCGGGCTTGTTCTTGAACACGCGGCCGGCCAGATCGAAGGTCGAGCCGTGGCAAGGGCAGAGGAAACCGCCCTGCCAGTCGTCGGGCAGCGAGGGCTGAGGACCCGCCTGCAGCTTGTCGGTGGGCGAGCAGCCCAGGTGGGTGCAGATGCCGACCACGACCAGCACCTCCGGCTTGATCGAGCGGTTCTCGTTCTGGGCGTACTTGGGCGTGAATTCGGACGGATTGCGCTTGGACAGCGGATCGGCGAGCAGCGGATCCAGCTTGGGCAGCTCCGCGATCTGCGTGGGCGAGCGCTTGAGGATCCAGACGGGCTTGCCACGCCATTCGACCGTGATCTTTTCGCCGACCTGCAGGCCGCCGATGTCGACCTCGACCGGCGCGCCGGCCGCCTTGGCTTTTTCGGACGGCTGGAAGGTGCTCACGAAGGGAATCGCTGTGGCAACCCCACCCACAGCGCCGGCACAGCCGGATGCAATCAGCCAGGTCCGCTTGCTGGCGTCGACCCGTTTCGGGCCGACCGGGATATCACTCATGGGGGTTCCTCGATGTACTTGTGGGCTGTGCCGGGTCAACAAACAATTTTAGCGGAGGGGTTTTCGCTGCTTCAACGCGGGACACCCCCGATATCCAAGCCGTCGCGGCCGTCCGCCAAGAGGCAGGAAAAGGCCCGACAACCGCGGATCGGAGCCATCATGCCGTCGGGCTCGACGCCCGTCCGACTCTCTATACTTTCCCCTAAAGTGTTAACACACATGGGAAAGGAGAAACTTTTCATGAGCTTTTTCAGCGAGTTCCGCGAATTTGCGGTCAAGGGCAATGTGGTCGATCTGGCCGTGGGCGTGATCATCGGCGGCGCATTCGGAAAGATCGTCGATTCGCTGGTCGGCGACGTGATCATGCCGCTGGTGGGGCTGGTCTTCGGCCGACTCGATTTCTCCAACCTCTACGTCGTGCTCGGCACGATACCTGCGGGCGTGACCAATACCTTGGCCGATCTCAAGAAAGCCGGTGTTCCCGTCCTGGCCTACGGCAACTTCCTGACGATCGTCGTCAACTTCGTGATCCTGGCCTTCGTGATCTTCATGATGGTCAAGCAGATCAACAGGCTGCGCCGCGAAAAGGCGGAACCGGCCGCCGCCGCGCCTGCCGCGCCGCCGGAAGACATCGTGCTGCTGCGCGAGATCCGCGACAGCCTCGCACGCCGCTGAACATCCACCCGCCCCTGCGCGCCGTGCGGCGCCGGGGCCGTCGGCGCAGTACGCCGTTCGCCGGCAGCCCGCTCAACAGCCGGCCAGGCTTCGCGCCATCCGCACGGCGGCGATCAGGCTGTCGGCCTTCGCGACGCCCTGGCCTGCGATGTCGAAGGCGGTGCCGTGGTCTGGGCTGGTTCGCACGAAGGGCAGGCCCAGCGTCACGTTGACGCCGGTCTCCACGCCGAGGTACTTCACCGGGATGAGCCCCTGGTCGTGGTACATCGCGATCACGGCGTCGAATTCGACTGCGGCCTGGCCCGGCTGGCGTCGAGCCCGCATGAACACCGTGTCCGGCGCGAAGGGGCCGAAGGCCTCGATGCCCTCGGCGCGCGCGTCGGCCACCGCCGGGGCGATCCGCTCGATTTCCTCCCGGCCGAACAGGCCGCCCTCCCCGGCGTGCGGATTGAGTCCCGCCACGGCGATGCGTGGCACGCGGCCCAGCATGCGGGCCAGCGAGGCATGCGTGATGCGCAGCGTCTGCAGCACGCCGCCGCGGCTCAGGCGATCGATGGCCTCCCGCAGCGACACATGGATGCTGACCAGCACGGTGCGCAGTTCGTCGTTGGCCAGCATCATCCGCACCGGAACCTCCTCGATGCCCACGCCCCGGAAGGCCGCGGCCTCGGCCTGGAGCAGTTCGGTGTGGCCCGGAAAACCGTAGCCGGCCGCAGACAACGCCTCCTTGTGCAGGGGGGCCGTCACCATGGCCGCGATCTCCCGGCGCAGCGCGGCGCGCGCTGCCCATTCGACGGCAGTGCCCGCGCTGCGGCCCGCTTCGGCCGTGATGCGGCCATAGTCTGGCGGCACCAGCGATGCGCCGACCTGCAGCACGGGAATGCATCGAGGCGGCATGGCCCACGCGTCGGCCGGCCGCTCGATCTGCGCGACGGGCCAGGCCAGGCCCTGCGGACCGGCCATCAATCGGGCAGCACGGCGCATCACGGCGACATCGCCGGCGACGAAGCAATGCCGCAGCGCATCCGGCGCCTCCTGCCAGGCACGCACGATGATCTCCGGACCGACGCCCGCCGGGTCTCCCTGGGTAAGCGCCAGGACGGAAGAAGCATCGGGGGCACGCATGGCGAACGGCTCAGGCAGGGTTGTCGATGTCGATGAACTCATGCGCCAGTCCGAATTGCGCCGCGACATGCGCGGCAACGGCGGGGGCGCCGTAGCGCTCGGTGGCATGGTGACCGCAGGCAAGGAAAGCCACGCCCGACTCCCGGGCGTAGTGCGCCTGGGGCTCGGAGATCTCGCCGGTGATGAAGGCATCGGCCCCGGCGGCGATGGCCGCCTCGAAGAAGCCCTGCGCGCCGCCCGTGCACCACGCGATGCGCTGCAACGGCCGGCCGTCGCCGGGAATGGCGGTGACGCGCCGCTCCAGCCGTGCCTCGATGTGCAGGGCCAGTTGCTGCGCGCTCTCGAACTGCAGCCCCGCGCCCGGCGCGCCGAGCCAGCCCAGATCCTGGTCGCCGAATCGCTGATGCTGGGGGACGAGCCCCAGTTGCCTGCCCAACTGCGCGTTGTTTCCCAATTCGGCATGGGCGTCCAGCGGCAGGTGATAGGCAAAGAGATTGACGTCATGGCCGATCAGCAGGCCGAGCCGCTGGCGCATCCAGCCGGTCACCCGCCCGTCCTGGCCGCGCCAGAACAGGCCGTGGTGGACGAACAAGGCGTCCGCACCTGCCGCGATGCCCGCCTCGATGAAGGCGCGGCTGGCAGTCACGCCGGAGACGATCTTGCGGATCTCGCCCCGCCCTTCCACCTGCAGGCCGTTGGGCCCGTAGTCCTTGAACCGTTCGGGCGACAGCAGCTCGTCGAAGGCGTGCAGCAGGGCGGATCGCGTGATGCTCATGCGCGCATTGTCGCGGGCCGCATGGCATGGCCGCGCGCGGCCAGCGGCAACCAGGCCAGCACGAAGCCCAGCAGCGCGAGCGCACCGACATAGTGGGCGGGCGCCATCAGGTCGCGCTGCAGCCAGAGCGTCAAGATCACGGGCGTCAGCCCGCCGAAGATGGCGTACGACATGTTGTAGGCAAACGACAGGCCGGAGAAGCGCACCGGCGCCGGAAAGGCGCGCACCCCGGCGATCGGCACCGTCGCGATGGTGCCCACGAACAGGCCGACCAGCCCGTAGTGCCAGAAGAGCGAGGCGGTGGTGCCCGGCAGGCCGGTGTAGAAGAGATAGGCCGTAATGAACAGACCGGCCCAGCCGACCAGCATGGTCGGCCTGGTGCCGAAGCGGTCGCAGGCCCAGCCGACGATCACACAGCCCAGCGTCAGCGTCAGCGTGGCCAGGGCGTTGGCCTCCAGCGCGATGGCCGCAGGAATGTGGTGCACCTTCTGCAGGTAGGTGGGCGTGTACAGCACCACCACCACGATGGCGGCGGACAGCACCCAGGTCAGCAGTGCCACGAAGAAGACGGGGCCGCGGTGGTCGCGCACGATCGTCTTGAGGGGCAGTTCGGCCGCCACATTGCGCCGCTGGGCCAGTTCCTGGAACACCGGCGTCTCGTGCAGGAAGCGCCGCAGGTACACCGACACCAGGCCGAACACGCCACCCAGGATGAAGGGAATGCGCCAAGCGAAGTCGCTCACCTCCGCCGGAACGTAGTGGGTGTTGATGGCCACGGCCACCAGAGACCCGAGCAGGATGCCGCCAGTGATGCCGGCCGTGAGCGTGCCCACGCCCAGCCCGTAGCGCTGGGCCGGCACATGCTCGCCGATGAAGACCCAGGCGCCCGGCATCTCACCGCCGATCGCGGCGCCCTGCAGCACACGCATGAGCAGCAACAGCAACGGGGCGGCCACACCGATCGCCGCATAGGTGGGCAGCAGGCCGATCACCAGCGTCGGCACCGCCATCAGAAATATCGACAGCGAGAACATCCGCTTGCGGCCAAGCAGGTCGCCGAAATGCGCGATGACGATGCCACCCAAAGGCCGGGCCAGGTAGCCCGCCGCGAAGATGCCGAAGGTCTGCAGCTGGCGCAGCCAATCGGGCATCTCCGCCGGGAAGAACAGCGCCCCGATGACGGTGGCGAAGAAGACGTAGATGACGAAGTCGTAGAACTCGAGCGTGCCGCCCAGCGCCGAGAGGGCGAGCGTCTTGTAGTCGCGCGCGGTAAGCGCGCGCGGATCGGCGGAGGGAAATGCAGAGGACATGGCAGAGCGAAGCAGCGGAGACGGCCGCCGGCCGGCGCGCCCGACACGGGGCGGGAGATGAGAAACAGCGAGGGCATGGACAGGCGCGAGACGCAGACAACCGGATGGGTTGCGCGGGCCACTGTCGCGGGCGACCGGGTTGGACGCGACCCAACATTTTAGGATTCACCCCCAGCATCGAGCCGCAACGGGGTCTTGTCCGACGCTGAATCAAAAGTCGGCTCCAGCCGTTGGGAGACAATTCCCGGCCCTGCGGAACCCTCCGCCTTTCTCTGCCACTGCACCCCTCCTCTCCCCTCATGAAGCGCATCTGGCTGCTTTTTGCCCAGGCCGTGACCGTCCTGCTCGCGGGCTATTTCGTCGTCGCCACCCTCAAGCCCGAATGGGTCCGGCGGGGCAGCACCTCTCTGGGTGGGGTCGTCTCCATCATCGAGGCCCCCGCCTCGGCGCCGCCCGCGCCGGCCCCAGGCAGCTTTGCCGCAGCCGCGCAGAAAGCGGCGCCTGCGGTCGTCAGCATCAACACCAGCAAGGCGGCGCCGCGGCATCCGCGCTCGAACGACCCCTGGTTCCGCTTCTTCTTCGGCGACCAGGGCAACGAACAGCCCCAAGTCGGCCTGGGCAGCGGCGTGATCGTCAGCGCGGACGGCTACATCCTGACCAACAACCATGTGGTCGAGGGCGCCGACGAGATCGAGGTCACCCTGAACGACGGCCGGCACGCGAGCGGCCGCCTGATCGGCACCGACCCCGACACCGACCTGGCGGTCATCCGCATCGCGCTGGACAAGCTGCCGGTGATCGTGCTCGGCAACTCGGATGCGCTCCTCGTGGGCGACCAGGTGCTGGCCATCGGCAATCCCTTCGGCGTCGGACAGACGGTGACCAGCGGCATCGTTTCGGCACTGGGCCGCAACCAGCTCGGCATCAACACCTTCGAGAACTTCATCCAGACGGATGCCGCCATCAACCCCGGCAACTCCGGCGGCGCGCTGATCGACACCGAGGGCAATCTGCAGGGCATCAACACCGCCATCTATTCGCGCTCGGGCGGCAGCATGGGCATCGGCTTCGCCATTCCCGTGTCCACGGCCAAGCAGGTGCTCGAGGGCATCGTGAAGGATGGCCGCGTCACCCGCGGATGGATCGGCGTGGAGCCCGCCACGCTCACGCCCGAGATGGCCGAGACCTTCGGCGTCAAGGCGACCCAGGGCGTGATCATCACCGGCGTGCTGCAGAACGCGCCCGCTGCGCAGGCCGGCATCCGGCCGGGCGACGTGATCACCGGTGTGGGCGACAAGGCCATCGGCAACGTGCAGGAACTGCTGACCGCCGTGGCCGGGCTCAAGCCGGGCACGGCCAGCCGCTTCCAGGTTCAGCGCGGCAACGACCGGATCGAGGTCGACGTCACCGCCGGAACAAGGCCGGCCACGCCGGTGCGGCGGCGCCAGGCCGAGTAGCGCAGGCAAATCCTGGCCAGACGATTGGGCCTCCGCGCATGCGCGGAGGCCCTTGGGGTCGCCTGCGCGAGAAACGCGCTCCTCGCCTAGACAACAGCCGTGCGCGCCAGGTCCGCGCTTGCTTACTTTACTGTCCCGCCGACTTCGCTTCTTCGCTCGCGGCCTCGGTCTCTTCGGGCGCCCGCGTGGCGTTGGAGAAGTACCGCGCGGCGACGATGCCGATTTCGTACAGCACGCACATTGGCACGGCCAGCGCCAATTGCGAGATGACGTCGGGCGGCGTGACCACCGCGGCCACCACGAAAGACAGCACGATGAAGTAGCCACGGAAGCTGCGCAGCTTCTCGATGGTCACCATCTCGAACCGCACCAGCAGCATCACCACGATCGGCACCTGGAACGCGAGGCCGAAGGCGATGTACAGCGAAAGGATGGACTCCACGTACGAAGAAATGTCGGGCGTGGCCGCGACCGAGGCCGGTGTGAAGCGCTGGATGAAGGCGAACATCTTGTCCAGCACGAAGAACTGCACGAAGGCGATGCCCGCATAGGCCAGGAAGCTGCCAAAGATGATCAGCGGCAGGGCAAAGCGCTTCTCATGGCTGTAGAGGCCCGGCGCCACAAAGGCCCAGACCTGATACATGAGCCAAGGCAGCGCCAGCAGCACGGCTGCCATGGCCAGCACCTTCAGCGGCACGAAGAAGGGCGAGAACACACCAACGGCGATCAGCTTAGCATCGGGCGGCATGTGCGCCTTGATGGGCATGGCGATCCAGTCGATCAGGCCTCCGGGCCCCGGCCAGAGCGCCAGCAATGCCGCCGCCAGTGCGATGCCGTAGATGCAGTAGAGGAGCCGGTCGCGCAGCTCCGTCAGGTGGGCAACGAATGGCTGCTCCGTGCCTGCAAGCTCGTCTTCTTTGTCGTGGGAGGGAGATTCAGCCATCAGAGGTCACCGCGTGGCCGGATTCGGGCGCACAAATGAACGGAAAGGAAAAAAGCCGCGGAGCCAGGATGTACCGTGCAGGCTTCCGCGGCTCAGGCGCCGGGCCGTGGCCGATGACGGGCCACGCGAGCGGCTCCGGACTGCGCGCGGGTGCGAACCTTGTTGCGCGCCTTGTACCAGGTTGGAACGGCGCCCTGCTTGAGGCGCCAGTTCTTCTTCGGATGGCGGTAGACGGGGTAGACCGGCGCCGCCTCGTAAGAGGTGGCCGGCGTGACGGTGTCCAGGCCGGAGAGGTCGTTGTGCACGTCCTGCGCGCCGTCGCGGATGCTCTGCTCCACGTCGCGCGCCGCGCCTTCGACGCTGTCCTTCATCTTGCGCAGCTCATCCAGCTCCATGGAGCGGTTGACCTCCGCCTTGACGTCGTTGACGTAGCGCTGCGCCTTGCCGAGCAGCGTGCCGACCGTCCGCGCCACGCGCGGCAGCTTCTCGGGGCCGATCACGACCAGTGCAACGGCGCCGATCAGCGCCATCTTCGAAATGCCCAGATCGATCACCGGCGTGCCCCTCGCTCAGGAATTGCGCGCAGCACTCAGGACTTCTGACGCGCCTCGACGTCGATGGTGGACTTGTCGGCCGAGGGCTGGCCGGTCACCTGCTGCGTGGGCGTCCCTGCGGCGGGGGCGTCGGACGATCCGTCCTTCATACCGTCCTTGAAGCCCTTGACGGCGCCGCCGAGGTCCGAACCGATGTTCTTCAGCTTCTTGGTGCCGAAGACCATGACCACGATGAGCAGCACGATCAGCCAGTGCCAGATGGAAAACGAACCCATGGAAGACTCCTAACAATGTTCAAATTTTAGACTGCGGACGGGCTCAGCCCTTGAGCCAGGGACGCGGACCGCCCATGACGTGGACATGGAGATGGTGCACCTCCTGCCCGCCTTCCTTGCCGGTGTTCACCACCACGCGGAAGCCACCCTCGGGATAGGCGCCACAACCCTGCTCCAGGGCCAGACGGGGCGCCAGAGTCATGATGCGGCCCATCAACGACTCGTCCTCGGACGTGAGGTGCGCCATCGAAGCGATGTGCCGCTTCGGCACGATCAGGAAATGCACAGGCGCCCACGGCGCGATGTCGTGGAAAGCATACAGGTCGTCGTCTTCGTACACCTTCCGCGAAGGAATCTTTCCTTCGACGATCTTGCAGAAGATGCAGTCGGGCTCAGCCATTCGATTGGGTCTTTTAGGGGAGGGGAACGCAGAAAGGTGAGCTGGCGGTCACGCGGCAGCCGCAGTGTCCATGGGGCGCCCGGCATTCATCCGGACCATGCCCTTGACGATGCGGTACAGGAACCACAGCGAGATCAGGCTCCAGGCGATCCATCCGGGCACGAGAAAGAGCAGCCAGAGCCACGAGGTCAGAACGTAGAGCAGTCCCGCCCACAGCACCGACCGGATGCGCCACGTGAAGTGCGAGGCCTGCCAGGTGCCGGCCGCATCGTCGCGTTTGACAAAGTCGATCAGCAGGGCAATGAGCAACAGCAGCACCGACACCTGGGCGCCCGGCACCACGGCCGCGATGGCCACGATGAGGTGCAGCACATAGCTCACCCAGCCCACGGCGCGCAGCGAATCGCTGCCGCCCACGTCGATGATGTCCTTGCTCATAGCTTCCTCCAGCTGGATGTCGAAGCGCCTGCGGCGCGGGCCGAGGCGTCAATCACCCGCCGCCTCGCGGGCCTGCGCCTTGCGCAGGGCCTTTTCCTCGATGCCGCTCATCCCTTCGCGGCGCGCCAGTTCGGCCGCCACGTCCCGGGGCGAGAGCCCGTAATGGGCCAGCGCCACCATGCAGTGGAACCACAGGTCGGCCACTTCGTTCACTATTTTTTCCCGCGGTGCGCCGTGGTCGGCGTCCTTGCAGGCCATGACCACCTCCGTGGCCTCTTCGCCCACCTTCTTGAGAAAGCCATCGGGGCCCTTGTGAAGCAGTCGGGCGACATAGCTGGTGCTCGGATCGCCGCCCGCGGCGGGCCGGCGGCTGTCGATCACCGCGGCAAGGCGCTCCAGGATGTCGAGCGTCGGGGAGGCAGGCATCGGGTCGGAGGAATCGGAAACAGTCATTTGTAGATCGAGGTCGGGTCCTTCAACACCGGTTCGACGGCCACCCACCGCCCATCAGAATACTTTTGGAAGAAACAACTATGACGGCCGGTGTGACAGGCAATGCCGGGATCATGCCCTTCCTGCGTCACCGACAGCAGGACGACGTCGTTGTCGCAGTCCAGCCGCACCTCATGCACCCGCTGGATGTGGCCGGACTCTTCGCCCTTGAACCAGAGCCTGCCGCGCGAGCGGCTGAAATACACGGCGCGCCCCAACTCCACGGTCTTGGCAAGGGCCTCGCGGTTCATCCAGGCAAACATCAGGATGTCCTTGGAACCGTGTTCCTGGGCGATCACGGGCACCAGCCCCGCGGCGTCCCAGCTCACTTCATCGATCCATGTGGTCATGGGGACAGATTGTTACCCAGCTGCACTGCAACAAAAAATGGCCTTCCGCGGCCACGGCCGTTAAACTTCGGGAAACATTTTGGGTCAGGTGCGCCTTGGGCGCGGCTGGCATATTGGCCACACAGGCTTTTTGGGGAAGTGCCATGAACTTTGCTCGTTTCGTTTCGATGGTCGCTGCGGCCGCCCTGGTGTCCGCACCCATGATCGCCTCTGCCCAGACGCCTCCTCCGCCGTCTTCGACGCCCGCCGAGGCGACGCCCGGCGCTGGCGGTGGGGCAGGTGGCGCCGGTGGCGCAGCCGGCGGCGGGACCGCTGGTGCGGCCGGCGCTACGGGCGCGGCTGCAGGTGGCCTGGGCGCTGCGGGTCTCGCCGTGGCTGGCCTGGCTGGCGCCTTGGCCATTGGCGCAGCGGCCGGCGGCGGCAGCGACGGCGGTAACGCCGGTGTCTTCCCCGGCACCGGCACCACTGGCACGACGGGCACCACCGGTACCACGAGCCGGTGAGCCCCGGCACCCTTCGTGGCCGAGGGGTGCGCTCTTCCACGCGGCGGCAGCCTTCGATGCATCTCCATCTGAGGCTGCTTTGTTGCGTTCTGGCAACGGCGTTGGTGGGAGGCTGCAGTACCGGCAGTGCAGCGCTGGGCGACAGTGCCCGGCTTTTGTATGACCGCACGGCCGGCGGCATCCGGGACCAACAGCCTGCCGTCTTCAACCCGGCCTTTCGCTACCTGCGCGTGACGCATGCCGGCACCGCCGTCTACATGGTGCTGGGCTACCTCGATCCCACGCCGCAAGGCTTGGTCGAGGTGTGGTACAGCGGCGACGGCGAAGTCGTCCGCCTCCTGGATGGCCGGGTCGTCGGCACCACCGGGTTGAATCCGGACTGGCGGCGCGCCCAGGTGGAGCGGCTCCCGCTCTGGCCGGCAGGGGCGCAGGCACAGACCGCCGGCAGCTATCTGCGTGTGCGCGACGTCATGCCGGGCTACCACTCGAACATCCGCGAAACCGTGCGCGTTACGCCGCTGGCAAGCTACACGCCCGCAGCCCTGCAGGGCGCGCGTGCCGCTTCGCTGAAGTGGTTCGAAGAACAAGTCACCGAATCAACATCCCCCGGCCCTATGCTGCCTCCCGCCAGATTCGGGATTGCCATGACGGCGAACGGTTCGCCGTCCGTCGTGTACTCGGAGCAATGTCTGAGTGCCGAGGCCTGCTACACCTTCGAGCGGTGGAGCGCGCCCTCAGCGACAGCCACGCCGACATCTGCCGGCTCATGAAGACGCGCGAACGCACTTTCCGCCTCCATCCCCTCAGGATCCATCTGCTTGCCGCGTTCGGGCTCGGCGCCGCTGTGGCGGCGCAGGCGCAGCCCTTGGCGCCTCCGGCCGAGGATCCTGCGCCCCTGCCCACTCTGGAAGGCGAACGGCTGAGCCACTGGCTGCTGCGCCAGTCGCCCCAGCCTGCCGATCCGGCGTTGGCCTGGCTGGTGCCGCAGGAGAAGCTGCCGCAGCAATACCTGCGCAACGTCCTGCTGGTCCACCTGGAGCGCTCCGCCGCCCAGCTCTCGGGGCAGGACCGGGAGATCCGCCAGCGCCTGCTGGCCTGGCTGCACAGCCTGCCGGCCACGGGCCGGGTAGCGCTGAGCATCACCGACCCACGCTGGCTCGAAGTGAATCCGGGACAGGACCCGGTGGCGCGCGACCGCGCCCGCTTTGCGCTGCCCACGGGCCGCACGGCCGATGTGGTGGTCGTCCAGCCGGATGGCACGCTTTGCCATGTGCCCCACGCCAGCGGCCGCTGGGTGGGCGATTACCTGCAGGCCTGTGGACGGCTGGGTGCCACGGACTGGGCCTGGCTGGCGCAGCCCGACGGGCGCACCACCCGCATCGGCATCGCGGGCTGGAATGCGGAAGCGGGCGTGGAGCCGACGCCCGGTGCCTGGCTCTGGGCCCCTCCGCGCACAATGGCCGACCTGGTCGCTGCGTCTGAAGGGCTCATCAAGTTCCTGGCCACTCAGGGACCGGCCCCCGCGCGGCAGGGCCCCATGGTGCCGCCCGCCGGTATCTCAAGACCATCGACCGCCTTCGTCGCCGACGGCAACCTGCCCGCGGTGGCGAGCGCCCTGCCCCGCCCGCTGGACGTCAGCGCCAACGACTGGGGCGAGACCGGCCTGCTGCAGACGCCCACCGCACGCATGGCGTCTGCGGGCGAGATCCGCGCGTCGTACAGCTCCGTCTGGCCCTACAGCCGGCTGAACATCATGTTCCAGCCCTTCGACTGGATGGAGGCGGGCTTCCGCTACACGAGCATCTCCAACCGCGAATACGGCCCCAACATCAGCACGTTGAGCTACAAGGACAAGAGCATCGACGTCAAGTTCAGGCTCATGCGTGAATCGACGTACCTGCCCGAGGTGTCGCTCGGTTTCCGGGACATCGGCGGCACGGGCCTGTTCTCCAGCGAATACCTGGTCGGCAACAAGCGCTGGGGCGACCTGGATTTCAGCCTGGGCATCGGCTGGGGCTACCTGGGTGCGAGTGGCAACATAAAAAATCCCTTTACCTTACTTAGCGACCGCTTCAAGACTAGGCCTGCAGCTACTTCAGACGTAAACCAGGCCGGCTCAGCCAACTTCAGCAGCTACTTCCGCGGCCCGGCAGCCCTCTTTGGCGGCATTCAATGGCGCACACCCTGGGATCCACTGACACTCAAGATCGAGTACGACGGCAATAACTATCAAAACGACCCTCTGAACAACGCGCTGCCGCGCCGCTCCCCCATCAACGTGGGACTGGCCTACAAGCTCAACAAGAACGTCACCCTCGCCGCCGGCTTCGAGCGGGGCGACAAGTTCATGATCGGCCTCACCCTGTCCGGCAACGCGGCGGCAGCCCAGACGCCCAAGCTGCTGGACCCACCGCTGCCCCGCTTCATGCCCGAGGCCCCGGCCAAGCCCCCCGGCTGGGCGAGCACGGCCGAGCAGGTCGAGGCGCAGACGGGCTGGCGCGTGCTGCGCATCGCGCCCAAGGACGACGTGCTGCACCTTTGGGTGAGCGACAGCGATGCCGTCTACCGGGAGGTGCGCTCGGACCGCGCCGTGGCCGTGCTGCATCACAGCGCGCCAGCGGGGATCCGCACCTTCGTCATCCATTACGAAGAGCGCGGCATCGCGATCCAGGCCCAGGCCTTCCAGCGCGAGGAGTGGGTCGCGGCGCATGCGCAGCCCCTGCCGCCGCACCTGGCGCGCGACGTGACGCAGCGCGACTACGCGCCGGTGCCGGACGAACCCACCGAGGCACAGTTGCCCCCCGCCACGGGCTCGGGCGGCCCTGCCGAGACGGCCACGGCCTGGGAGCGGCCCGCGGACCGCTTCAACTTCAGCATCTCGCCGAACTTCAGCCAGGTGGTGGGCGGCCCCAACAACTTCGCGCTCGTCGAACTGGGCGCGAAGGCCAATGCCCAGTACCGCTTCACGCAACAGACCTGGCTGCAGGGCCAGGTCAACCTGCGGCTGGCCGACAACTACGGCAGCTTCACCTACGACGCGCCCAGCAACCTGCCCCGCGTGCGCACGGACCAGCGGCTCTACCTGACGACCAGCCGGGTGACAGTCCCGAACCTGCAGCTGACGCACGTCGGCCAGCTGGCCAGCGACCAGTACTACAGCGTCTATGGCGGCTACCTCGAATCGATGTTCGCGGGCGTGGGCGGCGAATGGCTGTACCGCCCATGGGGCAGCCGCCTGGCCTTCGGCATCGACATCAACCACGTGCGCCAGCGCGAGTACGCACAGCACTTCTCGCTGCGCGATTACCAGGTCAACACGGGACATGCGTCGCTGTACTGGAACACCGGCTGGAACGGTGTGCTCGTGCGGCTGAGCGCCGGCCAGTACCTCGCCGGAGACCGTGGCGTGTCGATCGACATCGCCAAGCGCTTCGACAACGGCCTGACCATGGGCGCCTACGCCACCAAGACCAACGTCTCGTCCGCCCAGTTCGGCGAAGGCAGCTTCGACAAGGGCATCTTCATCTCGATCCCGCTGGACGCGCTGCTGCCCCGCTCCAGCCGCTCCGTCATCGGCTTCAACTGGTCGCCGCTGACCCGCGACGGCGGCGCGCGCCTGGGCCGCGCCGTGACGCTGTACGACCTCACCTACGCCCGTGACCCGGATTCGCGCAGCTTCGGCCCGCCCCCCGATACACGCCCGCGTGCGGGAGACAACATTCTCGACTTCGATGTCCAACGCTGAATTCATCGTGCCGGTTAGCATCCGGGCGACCGGCGCGTGCGTAATCCTCGCAGTGCCCGCTGCAGCCGCGCCCCGTGCGCGCTGCGCCCTTTCTCTTTGCGTTCGTCCATGAATTCCCTCCTCGTCCTCTGCGTCGGGAACATCTGCCGCAGCCCCATGGCCGAGGCCCTGTTCGCACAGCAGCTTCCCGGCCTTGCCGTGAGTTCCGCCGGCATCGGCGCGCTCATCGGCCACGGTGCCGATCCCACGGCGCTCGCCCTCATGAGCGAACGTGGCATCGACATCGGCGCGCACCGCGCGCGTCAGGTGAGCCTGGCCATGTGCCAGGAGACCGACCTGATCCTGACCATGGACGATGCGCAGAAGCGCTTCGTCGAACAGAGCTATCCCTTCGTGCGCGGCAAGGTCTACCGGCTCGGCGACGCCGCCCGGCTGAATGTGCCCGACCCGTACAAGCTCGGCCGCGAAGCCTTCGAGAACGCACTGCAGCTGATCGATGCCGGCGTCCAGACGTGGACCGAACGCATCCGCAAACTCTCCTGAAGTCCTCCGCCATTCCGGCAAGCCCCATGCAAACACCACCCGCTCCCGCTGCGTCCCTGGAGAACGACGATGACGAAATCCACCTGGCCGAGTATTTCGACATCCTGGTCGACAACAAATGGCTGGTGGCCGGCATCACGGCACTGGCACTGATCGTCGGCGCCGCCTACGCGCTGCTGGCCACGCCGATCTATCGCTCGAACCTGCTGATCCAGGTCGAGGATGCGGCGCCGGACGCCAAGAACTTCCTGGGCGATGTCTCCAGCCTGTTCGAAGTCAAGACGCCCGCCACTGGCGAAATCCAGGTGCTGGGCTCGCGACTCGTCGTGGGGGGCGCCGTGGACGCCACCCGGTACTACATCGACGCCAAGCCGGCCTACATCCCGCTGATCGGTGAATGGCTGGCGCGACGCGCCGACTCCCTCTCGACGCCGACATCCTTGCCTGGCTTGCCAGGACGTGTTTCCGGCACCGAAAAAATCGAGGTGAGCCGCTTCAACATTCCTGGCAGCCTGGAAGATCAGAAGCCGTTCATCGTCACGGCACTGGGTGGAGGCCGGTTCCAGGTCGAGCATCCGGAACTGGAGGCAAGCTTGGAGGGCCGCGTCGGCGAGCCTCTCAAGACCCAGACCCCGGATGGCAACTTCGACATCCTGATCGACAGGCTGGACGGACAACCGGGTGCCAAGTTCTTCGTCAGCAGAAGCTCCTGGCTGCTCACCATCGAAGACCTGCAAAAGAAGTTGCAGATCAGTGAGCAGGGCCGCCAATCGAACGTGATCAGCGTGGAACTGGAGGGTAGCGATCGCGCCCGGCTGATCGCCATCCTGAACGCGCTCGGCACCAAGTATGTCGATCAGAACCGTGAGCGGAAGGCGGCCGAGGCCGAACGGACGCTCAACTTCCTGGATGAGCAACTGCCCGAGTTCAAGCGCCAGCTCGAACGCTCGGAAGAGGCCTATACGCGCTTCAGGAATCAGAACGGAACGGTGGCCTTCGATGACGAAGCGAAGGCTGCGCTGACGCAGATCGTCGACCTCCAGAGCAAGTTGCTGGAAGCGCAGCAAAAGCGCCGTGAGCTCATCGCCCTCTTCACGCCCAACCATCCGCGGGTCCAGACCATCGACCAGCAGATCAATCTGGTCCAGAGGGATATCGATGGCATCAATGCACGCGTGAGGCGCATGCCCACCATCCAGCAGGACGCCTTCCGCTACGAGCGCGACGTGCGCGTCAACAGCGAGCTGTACCAGTCACTGCTGACCAACTCGCTGCAGCTTCGCCTGGTCAAGGAAGGCAAGACCGGCAACGTGCGCCTGCTCGATTCCGCGGTGTCGCCGCGCCTGCCCGTGAAGCCGCAGAAGGCCCTTGTGGTGGCGCTGGCTGCCGTTCTGGGCCTGCTTGCCGGCGTCGCGGTCGCCTTCGTGCGCAGCATGTTCTTCAGCGGCATCCGCAATCCCCAGGAAATCGAGAGCCACACCGGCATGAGTGTGATGTCGGTCATCCCGTACACGCAGGAGCAAGGGGTGCTGGAAGTGCGCATGGAGTCCGGCCAGAAGGGCGTACATGTGCTGACCGTCACCAACCCCGAGAGCACGACGGTGGAAAGCGTGCGCAGCCTGCGTATCGCGCTGCAGTTCGCCATGCTCGAAGGCGCCAACAACCGCGTGCTGATCACCGGTCCGACGCCTGGCATCGGCAAGAGCTTCGTCTCCGCCAACTTCGCGGCCATCATGGCGGCGGCGGGCAAGCGGGTGCTGCTGCTCGACGCCGACATGCGCAAGGGCTACATCAACAAGCAGTTCGGGCTCGCGCGCGAGGGCGGCCTGTCCGAACTGCTGGTGGGCGAGGTCACCACGGAGCAGGCGATCCATCGTGAGGTGGTGCCCAACCTGGACGTCCTGACCAGCGGCCGCTATCCGCCCAATCCCGCGGACATGCTGATGTCCGACACCTTCGCCCGCCTGCTGGACACGCTGTCGGCCCAATACGACTTGGTGGTGATGGATGCGCCGCCGGTGCTGGTGGCGGCCGATGCCGCCGCGGCAGGCACGCATTCGGCCGTGGTGCTGCTGGTGGCGCGTGCCGACCAGACGCAGATGGGCGAGCTCGTCGAAAGCGTCAAGCGCCTGCGCCAAGGCAACGTCACGCCGACGGGCGTGGTGTTCAACGCCATGGACATGACGCGCCGCCACTATGGCAGCTATGGCTACCGCTATGGCGGCTACCGCTACACCGAGTACAAGTACAAGCGCTGAGAGTCCTCTCCCTGCGGCCTCTCCCTTCGACGGGAGGCTGCGGTCCGGTTGATCGAGGCATGGCAAAAAAATGGCCGCCCAGTGGGCGGCCATTTTTTTGCGCAGTCACGGCCTGTCGGCCAGGCCGTCCCGGCCTTACCAGCCTCGGGCGCGGTCGACCACTTCCGAACCGTAATTCACAGCAGAGGCCGACGGCAGGATCAAGCTGATGACGCGGTTCCAGCGAACGAGCGGCACCGGATCGATGTACACCACGTCCTGGGGACGCAACGGGAACTGCGTGGCCAGGGCAAAGGCCGCGGGGTTCTTGGCGTCGAGCTGGAAGATCGCCGGCGAGCCCGTCTGTCCCTTGCGGATCACATAGATCTGCCCAGGATTGGAGGTCTCCAGCGACGGCCCACCCGCTTCGCCCAGCGCCTCGTTGAGGGTCAGGCGACCGGATCCGCGCAAAGCGAGCGCGGTGGGCCGCAGTACCTCGCCCATCACGTAGATCTTGGTGTCTTCGCGCGTGCCGACGGTAATGGTGTCGCTGCTGCGCAGCGGGATGTCGTTGAGGTCATGGCCGGCTTCGCGCAGTGCCGTCAGGTCGATGCGCACGGACCGCCCACCGCGCATCAGCATGATCGAGGAACGGTCCCCCGCATCCGTGATGCCCCCGGCCCGATTGATGGCCTCGGCCAAAGTCATGGGCACGTCGGTGAATATCTGCATCCCAGGCGTCCGCACCTGTCCTTCCACATAGGCCCGGCGGCTGCGGAAGGACTGGATGCGCACCGAAACCTGCGGGCTCTGGATGGTGCGCTCCAGGCGGCGTGCGATCAGGTCCGATGCCTCGGCCTCGGTCAGCCCTTCAAGCTTGACGCGGCCCACGTAGGGGAAATAGATCTCGCCATTGCCCCCGACGATGAAGCCGGGCGCCACGCTGACGCCCGTCGGATCGGTTTGTTGCGAAATCACGGCGCCCGCGTTGGGCAGCAACTCGGGGTGGTCGTACACGATGACGCCGACCACGTCGCCGGGCCCGATGGAATAGGGCTCCGGTTTGCCGAACAGGGCCTGCACTTCAGGCGGAACACCACGCGGCGCAACTTCCTGCAATGTGCGCACCAGCGCCTGAGTGATGGGAGTGATGCGCCCTTCGGGTGCCTCATCCGGCACATATTGAAACTTAGGTGGTAATTCGGCCTGATCCGAATAAGGAGCGACAGGCCCCATGCCGGGAACCACGGTGCAACCCTGTAGAAGCGCTGCAGTCGCCAACGCCGTCCACGCCGGCAAATTCACTGGGAGTTTCAAATCAAATACCTGTCAGATCGTGGATCACGCACTGCTGCAGCAACGGCCCTGCGCGCAGCGGTGGCCAAAAAAAGTCAACGCTATGTTGATGATATTCGGCTTTGGATGCGGCTCCGTATAAGTCTGTCAGGTACGCACCACTATGCCGCGTTTAGCCATGTGGGCCTTGGCTTCGCCCACCGTGTGCTGGCCGTAATGGAAGATGCTGGCGGCCAGCACGGCGTCTGCACCGCCCTGCTGCACGCCGTCGGCCAAATCGGCCAGCGAGCCGACGCCGCCCGAGGCGATCACCGGCACGCTCACCGCATCGCTCACGGCACGGGTGAGTGCAAGATCGAAGCCACTTCGGGTGCCGTCGCGGTCCATGCTGGTCAGCAGGATCTCGCCGGCGCCGCGGCGTGCCATCTCGCTGGCCCACTGGACGGCATCCAGGCCGGTGTTCTTGCGGCCCCCGTGGCTGTAGACGTCCCAGCCTTCGCCCCGCGTCGCCGCTTCCTCGGGCGTGCGCCGCTTGGCGTCGATGGCCACCACGATGCACTGGGCGCCGTACTTGGACGAGGCGTCCTCGATCACCTGCGGATTGGCGATCGCGGCGGAGTTGAAGCTGGTCTTGTCGGCGCCGGCATTGAGCAACCGGCGTACGTCTTCCACCGTGCGCACGCCGCCGCCCACGGTGAGCGGGATGAAGACCTGCGAGGCCACGGCCTCGATGATCGGCAGGATCAGGTCGCGGTCGTCGCTGGTGGCCGTGATGTCCAGGAAGGTCAGTTCGTCCGCGCCCTGGGCGTTGTAGCGGGCAGCGATCTCCACCGGATCGCCCGCGTCGCGCAGTTCCAGGAAGTTGACGCCCTTGACCACCCGCCCCCCGGTGACGTCGAGGCAGGGAATGATGCGTTTGGCAAGCATGGCAGGATCAGGAAGTCGAGGAGGAGGAGGAGGAGGAAGGCCTGGCATCGAGTTGCTGCCACAGGTGCACTTCGCTGCCCGGCGCCAGTTCGACGGGGGTGTCGATGGCCGCAGCCTCGACGCAGAGCATGCGGCGCCAACCATCGGCCGGCATGTCGGCCAGGCGCGCGCACAGCGCGGGGCCGGGATTCCACACCACCGTCTCCGGGCAGGTGGGCGCGGCGGTGATGCGCAGTTCGCCAGACGCCGCGCGAAGCACCAGAGGATGGGCGGGCGCGGCATAGACGCTGTCGAACTCCTCGCCGAAGCGCAGTACCTCGCGGCCTTCGGTCGAACGCTCGTCGCGCACCGCGTCCCAGCGAGCGGCGCCCTGCAGCCCCTGGAGTTGCACGTCCGCCAGGTCGTCCACCTGCAGGTAGCTGTGCAGCGCCGCAGTGAAGGGCCAGGGCGTCGTGCCCGTGTTGCGCACCTGCAGGTCGATGCGCAGTACATTCGCCTTGGGCACGTGCACGTTCAGGCGAAGCTGAAAGTGCTCCGGCCAGACCGCCAGGGTTTCGTCGCTGGCCGTCAGGCCCAGGCTGACGGTGTCGGCAGCCGCGTCGGGGACCACCTGCCAGGGCAGGTTGCGCGCAAAGCCGTGCTTGACGAGCGGGCCGCGCTGGTTGAACTGGGGAAAGCAGACCGGGACGCCACCGCGGATGGCCGCGCGACCATCGAACACCGCCTTGGGGCTGAGGTAGAGCCGCTCCGTGCCGTCCGCGCTGCGCCAGGACAACACATGGCCGCCATGCAACGCCACCGTGACCTGGTCGCCCGTGGTGGCCGACAGTTCGACGGCCGGCTGGCCTTGGACGGTGATCTCGCGCAGGCTCATCCGAAAGTCCTCAAGCGGCCGGTGAAGGCAGGAAGGCGGAGCGCGGCGTCAGGCCGCATCGGCCAGTTCGTCGGCCCGGGCCTGTGCCTTGGCGAAGTCCAGGTCGCCCGAGTAGATGGCGCGACCGCAGATCACGCCTTCCACGCCCTCGCCTTCCACCGCGCACAGCTGCTCGATGTCGGCGATGTTGGACAGGCCGCCCGATGCGATCACCGGGATGGTCAGCGCCTGCGCGAGCTTCACGGTGGCGTCGATGTTGATGCCCGACAGCATGCCGTCGCGGCCGATGTCGGTGTAGATGATCGACTCGACGCCGTAATCCTCGAACTTCTTGCCCAGGTCCACCACCTCGTGGCCGGTGAGCTTGCTCCAGCCATCGGTGGCCACCTTGCCGTCCTTGGCGTCCAGGCCCACGATGATGTGGCCGCCGAAGGCCACGCAGGCATCCTTGAGGAAGCCGGGATTCTTCACCGCCGCCGTGCCGATGATCACGTAGCGCAGGCCGTCGTCGATGTAGCGCTCGATGGTGTCCAGGTCGCGGATGCCGCCGCCCAGTTGCACCGGAATGTCGTCGCCCACCTCGCGCAGGATTGCCTTGATGGCCGCATGGTTCTGCGGCTTGCCGGCGAAGGCGCCGTTCAGGTCCACCAGGTGCAGGCGGCGGGCGCCCGCCTCCACCCACTTGCGCGCCATGGCCGCGGGGTCTTCGCTGAAGACGGTCGATTGGTCCATGTCGCCCTGCTTGAGCCGAACGCAATGGCCGTCCTTGAGATCGATGGCGGGAATGAGGAGCATGATGAGGCGCTGGGGAGTGCCGGGAACGAAAGAGGAGTAGGCGAAAAGAATCTGTTCCGAGCCGGCCGCCGTAGGCTGATGCGGGGCACGCGGGCACCCACCGCAACCGCGGTGATCGGCTTGGCCGATTCAGGGAGTCCAGTGGAGGAAGTTCCGGTAGAGCTGCAAACCGTGGTCGGCGCTCTTTTCCGGGTGAAATTGGGTCGCAAAAATGTTATCGCGGGCCACCGCCGCGGTAAAGCGGCCACCATAGTCGGCCTCGCCCACGCTGTGCGCCGCGTCCTGCGGGCGCGCGTAGAAGCTGTGGACGAAATAGAACCACGCCCCCTCGGGAATCCCCTGCCACATGGCATGCGGGCGCGCCTGCGAGACCTGGTTCCAGCCCATCTGCGGCACCTTGAAGTGGCTGCCGTCGGGTTGCAGGCGACCGGCCAGCTGGAAGCGCAACACCTCACCGGGGATCAGGTCCAGGCCCTCGCTGGGGCCTTCCTCGCTGCGGCCCAGCAACATCTGCATGCCGACGCACACACCGAACAGCGGCTTGCTTGCGGCCGCTTCGAGCACCGAGGCCAGCAGGCCGGACTCGCGCAGCTCGCGCATGCAGTCGGGCATGGCGCCCTGGCCGGGCAGAACCACGCGGGTGGCCGCGCGCACGACCTCGGGGTCGGCCGTCACGTGCACCTCCACGCCCGCGGCGTCTGCCGCATGGCGCACGGCCTGGGACACGGACCAGAGGTTGCCCATGCCGTAGTCCACCACGGCGACGCTGTTCTTCATCGGAGTCATTCGGGTCGGAAAGGACCGGTCGGGCGGCGGTGCGCCGGGAGGTTTACAGGGAGCCCTTGGTGGAGGGAATCACGCCCGCCGAGCGGGGGTCGAGTTCGAGCGCGGCGCGCACGGCGCGGGCGAAGGCCTTGAAGATCGTCTCGCACTGGTGGTGCGCATTGACGCCCTTGAGGTTGTCGATGTGCAGCGTCACGCCCGCGTGGTTGACGAAGCCCTGGAAGAACTCGAAGGTCAGCTGGGTGTCGAAGCCGCCGATCATGCCGCTGGTGAAGCGCACATCCATGTGCAGGCCCGGGCGGCCGGAGAAGTCGACCACCACGCGCGACAGCGCCTCGTCGAGCGGCACATAGGCATGGCCGTAGCGGCGGATGCCCTTCTTGTCGCCCACCGCGCGGGCGACCGCCTGGCCCAGGGTGATGCCGACGTCTTCGACCGTGTGATGGCCGTCGATGTGCAGGTCGCCCTCGCAATGCACGTCCAGGTCGATCAGGCCGTGGCGGGCGATCTGGTCGAGCATGTGGTCGAAGAAGCCGATGCCGGTGGCCAGTTGGGCCTTGCCGCTGCCGTCGAGGTCGACGCGCACGCGGATCTTCGTCTCGGCCGTGTTGCGGGCGACCTCGGCGATACGCGCCGGGGGCGTGGAGCCGCCGGCGGCGGCAACGATGGCGTCGGGAGCCGTGGGGGTGTTCATAGGGAGGCTTGGAGGGCCGCCAGCATGCGCGCGTTGTCGTCGGGGGTTCCGACCGTCAGGCGCAGGCAGTTCGCCAGCAGCGGGTGCATTCTAGAAACGTTCTTGATGAGGACCCCACGCGCCTTCATGCCGGCAAAGGCGGCATCGGCATCGGGCACGCGCAGCAGGACCATATTGGCCTCGCTGGGCCACACCTTCACGCCCGGCAGCGCCTTCAGCGCCTCCACCAGCCGGCTGCGCTCATCACGGATCGCGCGGGCCTGCGCTTCGAACACCTCGGCATGCGCCAGCGCGAAAAGCGCGCATTCGGCATTGAGCACGCTGATGTTGTAGGGCGGGCGCACCTTGTCGATCTCGGCCGCCAGCGCCTCGGGCGCCAGCAGGTAGCCCAGGCGCACGCCCGCCAGGCCGAACTTGCTGAGCGTGCGCATCAGCACGACATGGCCGTGCGCGGACGGGTCGCGTCGGATCTCGTCCAGCCAGCTGTGGGCGGCGAAGGGCTGGTAGGCCTCGTCGATCACGACCAGGCCGCCCTGCTCGCCCTGGGCAGCGATCAGCCGGCGCATGACGGCGGCGTCGAACAGGTTGGCGGTCGGGTTGTTGGGGTAGGCCAGGTACAACAGCGCCGGCTTGTGCTCGGCGATGGCGGCCAGCATGGCGGCCTCGTCGAGCTGGAAATCGGCATCCAGCGGCACGCCGACGAAGCGCAGCCCCTGGAGCTGCGCGCTCAGCGCATACATCACGAAGCCGGGCAGCGGCGCCAGGATGGTGGCGCCCGGCCGGTCGCACGCGATGGCCAGCAGCGAGATCAGCTCGTCCGAGCCGTTGCCCAGCACCAGCGACTGGCCAGCCGGCAGGTCCACATGGGCCGCGATCGCCGTCTTGAGCCGCTGGGCCTCGTCACCGGGATAGCGGTTGACGGCCAGCGCGCCCAGGCGGGCACCCAGCTCGGCCTGCAACTCGGGCGGCAGGCCGTAGGGGTTCTCCATCGCGTCGAGCTTGAGCAGGCCTTCGGCGGACTGCACGACGTAGGCATGCATGTCGCGCACGTCGGGGCGGATGCGTTCGAGGGCGCGGCGGGTCAGGTCAGAAGTCGAGGAGTTGGTCATGACGGTAGGACGTTCGGACGCGGACGATCGGCCGCTCACGGGCTGCAGCGGTAGGCGCTCTGCAGGGCCGCCGACAGCACCAGCTGCACCGGCATGTCGGCCTCGTAGAGTTGGGCATTGCGCGCCAGCTCGCCCTGGAACAGGGATCGCGCCATCGAGGGCTCCAGCCGGCGGCCCGCCACGCAGAAGGGCGGCTTCTGGCCACTGCGCTGCGTCGCCTCGGCCGATTCGCGAAGGCCCTCGACCACGCCGACCAGGTAATAGCTGGCGTAGTTGGGACCTTCCTTGCCGGCGGCCTCCAGCGTGCGGAACTCGCGCAGGCTCATGGCGGGGGCCGCTGCGGCGACGCCCAGCAGCGCCAGCGCCAGCAGCGCCTGGCGCGCGGCGTTCACGGCCGCCCTTCCAGCCGCAGTTCGGCCGCGCGGGCATGCGCCTGCAGGCCCTCGCCATAGGCCAGCTCGGCGGCAATGGGACCGAGCGCGCGCGCGCCGGCCTCGCTCACCTCGATCAGGCTGCTGCGCTTCTGGAAGTCGTACACGCCCAGCGGCGAGGAGAAGCGCGCCGTGCCCGAGGTGGGCAGCACATGGTTGGGCCCCGCGCAGTAGTCGCCCAGGCTTTCGCTGGTGAAGGCACCCAGGAAGATCGCACCGGCGTGCTTCAGCAGCGGCTCCCAGCGCTGCGGCTCGAGGCTGGAAACCTCCAGGTGCTCGGGCGCGATGCGATTGCTGATGGCGCAGGCCTCTTCCATGTCGCGCGTGTGGATCAGCGCGCCGCGGCCGTTGAGGCTGGCCGCGATGATCTCGCGCCGCGGCATGGTGGGCAGCAGGCGGTCGATCTCGCGCTGCACGGCGTCGATGTAGGCCGCGTCGGGGCACAGCAGGATGCTCTGGGCAAGCTCGTCGTGCTCGGCCTGGCTGAACAGGTCCATGGCCACCCAGTCGGGCGGCGTGCTGCCGTCGGCCAGCACCAGGATTTCGCTGGGGCCCGCGATCATGTCGATGCCCACGGTGCCGAACACGCGGCGCTTGGCGGCCGCCACGTAGGCATTGCCCGGGCCGGTGATCTTGTCCACGGCCGGCACCGTCGCCGTGCCGTAGGCCAGCGCGGCCACGGCCTGTGCGCCGCCGATGGTGAAGGCGCGTGTGACGCCAGCCACATGGGCGGCAGCGAGCACCAGCGGGTTTTTCTCGCCGCGCGGGGTGGGCACCACCATCACGATTTCGCCGACGCCGGCGACCTGGGCCGGAATCGCGTTCATCAGCACGCTCGACGGATAGGCCGCCTTGCCGCCCGGCACATAGATGCCCACGCGGTCGAGCGGCGTGACCTTCTGGCCCAGCAGCGTGCCGTCCTCGTCGCGGTAGCTCCAGCTTTCGCCGCTGGCCTTCTTCTGGGCCTCGTGGTAGCTGCGCACACGGCGGGCGGCGGCTTCGAGGGCGTTGCGCTGGGCATCCGGCAGCGCGTCGAAGGCGGCCTTCAGCTCGGCCGGATCCAGAGCCAGCGCCGCCAGCGAATCCGCTTCGAGGCCATCGAAGCGGCGGGTGTAGTCCAGCACTGCCGCGTCGCCGCGCTGCTGCACGTCGGCCAGGATGTCCGCCACGCGCTGCTCGATGGCTGCATCGGTGTCCGCCGCCCAATGCAGACGCGCCTTGAACGCGGCCTCGAAATCGGGCGCGGAGGTGGCGAGACGCAATGGAGTGGCTTGCAGGGTCATGGCAGCGGCGGGGTGGGAGAAGAATCGGTCAGTTCTGCGGAAGGGCCGACGCGAAAGCGTCGATGATGCGGCGGATGGGCTCGCGCTTGAGCTTGAGCGCGGCCTGGTTGACGACCAGGCGGGCACTGATGTCCATGATGCGCTCGACCTCCACCAAGTGGTTGGCGCGCAGGGTGTTGCCGGTGGAGACCAGGTCGACGATGGCATCGGCCAGGCCGGTGAGCGGCGCCAGTTCCATGCTGCCGTAGAGCTTGATCAGGTCCACGTGCACGCCCTTGCGGGCGAAGAACTCGCGGGCCAGGCCCACGTACTTGGTGGCCACGGCCAAGCGCGCGCCCTGGCGCACCGCGTGGGCATAGTCGTAGTCGGCGCGCACGGCCACGCTCAGGCGGCACCGGGCGATGCGCAGGTCCAGCGGCTGGTACAGGCCTTCGCTGCCATGCTCCAGCAGCACGTCCAGGCCCGTCACGCCCAGGTCGGCGCCGCCGTACTGCACGTAGGTCGGCACGTCCGATGCGCGCACCAGCACCACGCGAACATCGGGGCGGGTCGTGGGCAGGATCAGCTTGCGCGACTTCTCGGGGTCCTCGGTCACCTCGATGCCGGCGGCGGCCAGCAGCGGCAGGGTCTCTTCGAAGATGCGTCCCTTGGACAAGGCGAGCGTGATCACGCGGCGGCTCCGGTGGAAATGCGTTCGATGTCGGCGCCCAGGCTGCCGAGCTTGCGTTCGATGCGGTCGTAGCCGCGGTCCAGGTGGTAGATGCGGTCGACCAGCGTCTCGCCCTCGGCCACCAGGCCGGCGATGACCAGGCAGGCGGACGCGCGCAGGTCGGTGGCCATCACCGAGGCGCCCGACAGGCGGGGCACGCCTTCAATGACGGCCGTGCGGCCATCGGTCTGGATGCGCGCGCCGAGCCGCAGCAGCTCGTTGACGTGCATCATCCGGTTCTCGAAGATGGTCTCGGTCACCGTCGACGCGCCTTCCGAGATGACGTTCAGCGCCATGAACTGCGCCTGCATGTCGGTCGGAAAGCCGGGGTACTCGGTCGTGCGGAAACTCTGGCCCTTGAGGCGACCCTGAGAACGGATGCGCAGTCCGCCCGCCTCCTCGGTGATCTGCGCACCGGCATCGCGCAGCTTCTCGACCACGGCATCCAGGTGATCGGCGCGGGCGCCGTGCAGCAGCACGTCGCCGCCAGTGGCCGCCACGGCGCACAGGAAAGTGCCGGCCTCGATGCGGTCCGCCACCGTCGCATGTTCGCAGCCGTGCAGGCGCTCCACGCCCTGGATGCGGATGCGGCTGGTGCCGTGGCCTTCGATCCTGGCGCCCATCCTGATGAGCATCTCGGCCAGGTCGGGAATCTCCGGCTCCTGGGCCGCGTTCTCCAACACCGTCTCGCCTTCGGCCAGCGTGGCGGCCATCAGCAGGTTCTCGGTGCCGGTCACGGTGACCATGTCGGTGGTGATGCGCGCGCCCCGCAGGCGCGTGAGGCCAGGCTGCAGCCGGGCCATCATGTAGCCGTGCTCGACATCGATCTCGGCGCCCATGGCCCGCAGGCCCTTGATGTGCTGGTCGACCGGCCGCGAGCCGATGCCGCAGCCGCCGGGCAGCGACACCTTCGCATGGCCGAAGCGCGCCACCAGCGGGCCCAGCGCCAGCACGGAGGCCCGCATGGTCTTGACCAGCTCGTAGGGCGCCTCGGGCTGCGTCAGGTCGGCGGCGTCGAGGCTCACCGTGCCGTTTTCATCGCGCTGCGCAGTCACGCCCATATGGCGGACCAGCTTGAGCATGGTGGAGACATCCTGCAGGCGCGGCACGTTGTGCACGACGACCGGGTCGGTGGTCAGCAACGCGGCGCACAACTGGGGCAGCGCCGCATTCTTGGCGCCGGAAATGGTGACTTCGCCGCCGAGCCTGCGCCCGCCGCGAATGAGGAGTTTGTCCATCAGGATTCCTTGGAACGGCGGCTGGGCCGTTCGGTCAACGGGCTCAGGCGCTCTGCTTGGCCCACTCGGCAGGCGTGTAGGTCTTCATCGACAGCGCATGCACTTCGTCGGTATGCATTTTCTCACCGAGGGTGGCATAGACCCGCTGATGGCGCTGGATGAGACGCTTGCCCTCGAATTCGGCCGAGACGATGGTGGCGAACCAGTGTCGGCCGTCGCCTTCCAGCGTGATGTGCTGGCAGGGCAGGCCGGCCTCGATCAGGGCCTGGAGTTCTTGGGCGGTCATGGTGGGGCGCGGGGCGGTCGTTGGATGCAGCAGCGGCCGAAAGGCAGTCGCGGCCTCGAAATGGCAGGCCTTCTTCAGCCTCGGATCTTGTAGCCGGTACGCAGCAGGTGCACCGCCACGGTACTCACCACGGCCAGCGCACCGGCCACGACGCCCAGGCTCAGCCAGGGCGACACGTCCGACATGCCGAAGAAGCCGTAGCGGAAGCCGTCGATCATGTAGAAGAAGGGGTTAAGGTGGCTCACCGCCTGCCAGAAGGGCGGCAGCGAGCCGATGGAATAGAACACGCCCGACAGGAAGGTCATGGGCATGATCAGGAAGTTCTGGAACACCGCCATCTGGTCGAACTTCTCGGCCCAGAGGCCGGCGATCAGGCCCAGCGTGCCGAGCAGGCCCGCGCCCAGCAGGGCGAAGAGCACGATCCACAGCGGCTGCGCGAAGGGCGGCACGGCGAAGAACATGGTGACCAGCAGCACGCCCGCGCCGACCACCAGGCCGCGCACCACCGACGAGCCCACATAGGCGAAGAACCAGCCCCAGTGCGACAACGGCGTCAGCAGCACGAACACCAGGTTGCCCATGATCTTGCTCTGGATGATGGACGAGGAGCTATTGGCGAAGGCGTTCTGCAGCACGCTCATCATCACCAGACCGGGGATCAGGAAGGCGGTGTAGCTGAAGCGGCCGTAGACCTGGACGTGGTCCTCCAGCACATGGCCGAAGACCATCAGGTAGAGCACCGAGGTCAGCACCGGCGCACCGACGGTCTGGCCGGCCACCTTCCAGAAGCGCAGCACTTCCTTGGCCAGCAGGGCGCGCCAGCCCATGGCGCGCGACAGCAGCATGTCTCTCATCGCGCCACCTCCAGCGGTGTCTGCTCGCCGGCCATCAGGTCGATGAAGACGTCCTCCAGGTCGGCCTTGCGCATTTCCACGTCCTCGACCGACACGCCGGCCTGTCGCAGGTTGGACAGCAGTTGTTCCACCTCCAGCGCGTTCTGCGCCGGCAGTTGGACGATGCGGCCGGTGATCCGGGCGTTGCGGGCCAGCTCCCAGGGCAGCTCGGCATCGGTCTTGAAGCGCAGCACGTTGCTGGCCGCCGCCTTGAGCAGTTCGCTGGTGCGGTCCAGCGCCACCACCCTGCCCTTCTTGAGCATGGCGATGCGGTTGCACAGCGCCTCGGCTTCCTCGAGGTAGTGGGTGGTCAGCAGCACGGTGCTGCCTTCGCGGTTGAGGCGGGCGACGAATTGCCACAGCGTCTGGCGCAGTTCCACGTCCACGCCGGCCGTGGGCTCGTCGAGCACGATCACCGGCGGCTTGTGCACCAGTGCCTGCGCCACCAGCACGCGGCGCTTCATGCCGCCCGAGAGCTGGCGCATGTTGGCATCGGCCTTGTCGGCCAGACCCAGGCTGGTGAGCAGCTCGTCGATCCAGTCGTCGTTGTTCGGGATGCCGAAATAGCCCGACTGCAGCCGCAGCGTCTCACGGACGTTGAAGAAGGGGTCGAAGACCAGCTCCTGCGGCACGATGCCCAACTGTCGGCGCGCATCGGCGAAGTGGCTCTGCACGTCGAAGCCATGCACGCTCACATGACCTGACGTGGGCCGCGACAGCCCGGCGAGGATGCTGATGAGGGTGGTCTTGCCCGCGCCGTTCGGGCCCAGGAGGCCGAAGAACTCGCCTTCCTCGATGTCGAAGCTGACATCCTCCAGCGCCCGCAGACCGGGATTGCCATGGGCCCGCTGTGCGCGGGACGGAGGATAGGTCTTGGAGACGGACTGGAAGGAGACGGCGGCCATAGGGGGTGGGGATTCTAGGTTGTTCCCCTTGGCCCCGCCCCTGGCGGGAGATCAGGGCGCGGAAGGCAGCAGGCCGGCCACACCGTAGAGCATGGCCAATTCGCGCAGGCGCGCGGGTAGCCCCTTGACGGCAAAGCCCCGGCCCAGCGCCGCGGCCTCCCGGCGGCATTCAAGCAGCACGGCGATGGCCGAGGAATCGAACTGGTTCAGCGCGCTCGCGTCGACCACGGCCGAAGACCCGGGCTGCGCCGTCAGCCCTTGCTGGAGCATGCGCATGCAGGCCGGTGCCTCGTCGTGCGTCAGACGAGGCGGCAGCATCAGTGTCAGGGCATCGAGCGCCATGCGGTCACCCCGGTCAGCTGCGGGCGTTGGCCTTGTTGCGGGCCGCCAGCGTGGCAATCAGGCCGTCGATGCCCTTGGCGTTGATCTCCTGGGCGAACTGGGTGCGGTAGGTATCCACCAGCCACACGCCCATCACGTTGAAGTTGAAGACCTTCCAGCCGTAGCCTTCGCCGGGGGTCTTCTCGAGCCGGTAATCGATCTGCACCGGGTCGCCAGAGCCGCCGCGGACCTCGGTGCGCACCAGCACTTCCTTGTCGTCCGGCGAGCCACGGAAGGGCTTGATGGTGACGGTCTGGTCACTGACCTGGTCCAGGGCGCCGGCGTAGGTGCGCACCAGCAGCGTCTTGAATTCCTGCTGCAACTGGGTGCGCTGCTCCGGCGTAGCCTGACGCCAGGCGGGGCCCACGGCCGAGGAGGTCATGCGCTGGAAATTCACGTTGGGCATGATCTTGGCGTCAACGAGCGCCATGATCTTCGGAATGTCCCCGGCCTTGATCGACTTGTCGGCCTTGATGGTGTCCAGCACTTCGCTGGACAGCCGCTTGACCAGCGCATCAGGGGCTTCATCGGCGGCCATTGCCGACAGCGAGGCGCTGCCCAGCGCCACGAGGATCGCGCCCATTCCGGCCCAGCGGCCGATGGTGCGTCGTTGGATGGCGAAGTTCATGGTGGGTATCCCTTCTATCGTTGTGTGCGGCGACGCTGCCTGCCCTTTCGAGCGGCTCGTTGCGGCGCGGGTTTCCGTCGAGGCGGCGGCACTTGCAACCAACTGCAAGGGCCCTGCTTGGTCACTGGTCGTCGTCCTGACGCGTGCGTCCGTCGTTCACTTCTGCACGGCGCCGCTGGAGATAGGCGTCGCGGGAGAAGCTGTACGGGTCGAGTGCCGCGTCTTCCAGGAGACTGGTGGTCCGCAGCAACCGCGCGCGACGGTCCACCAGCCACAGGCCAGTCAGACTCCAGCGCACCGTCTTGTCGTCGATGGAGGGCACCGGGTCGCCCTGCCAGTCGATGGGCAGCGCGGCGGTGTCGCGCACGGTCGAAGGGCCCAGGAGCGGCAACATCAGGTACGGGCCGGAAGGCACGCCCCAGTAGCCCAGCGTCTGGCCGAAGTCCGCGCTATGCCGCTCGATGCCGAGGTCGGAGGCCACGTCCAGGATGCCGCCCAACCCGAACACCGTGTTCACGTTCAGGCGCATGAAGGTCTCGGCACTGTTCTGCGCCTTCAATTGCAGGACGTTGTTGGCGAAATTCCAGATGTCGCCCAGGTTGTTGAAGAAGTTCGTGACACCGCTTCGCACCATCGACGGCAGCACGTCACGGTAGGTGGTGGCCACCGGCTTGAGCACCGCGTCGTCCAAGGCCTTGTTGAAGCGGAACATGCGGCGGTTGAAGGGCTCGAAGGGGTCCGCGGGATTGCGCAGGTCGGCAGGCGCCGCGGTCGAGTCCTCAGTGGCCGGCGCAGCAGCCGGCTGCTGCGCCTGGGCCCATGCCAGGCCGCAGCCTGCGAGCGCCATGCCCAGGGCCACGGCACGTACGCCGCGCCACGGGCCCGCAACGGGGGTTCTTCTCGTCGTCATTTCTTCGCACCCTCTCCGGTCTTGTTGTTGGCATCGCCGGAGGAGCTTCCGTCGGCCGCCTTGCTGTAGAGAAACTGGCTGATCAGGTTTTCGAGCACGACCGCGGACTGGGTCGATGAGATCGTGTCGCCGGCCTGCAGGTTCTTGTCGTCGGCGCCGGCCTCGATGCCGATGTACTGCTCGCCCAGGAGACCGCTGGTGAGGATCTTCAGCGAGCTGTCCTTGGGGAAGCGATAGCGGTCCTGCAGCGCCAGCGTCACGCTGGCCTGGAAGGTCTTGTCGTCGAAGCCGATGGATTCCACGCGCCCCACCACCACGCCGGCGCTCTTGACCGCCGTCTGCGGCTTGAGCCCGCCGATGTTGTCGAAACGGGCCGTGACCTTGTAGGTCTTCTGGAAATTCAGGCTGAGCAGGTTGGCCGATTGCAGGGCCAGGAAGAGCAGCGCCGCCGCGCCGATGAGCACGAACAGGCCAACCCAGAGATCGCTGCGGGAACGTTGCATTGGTTTACCTCAGAGGCTGAACATCATGGCGGTAAGGAGGAAGTCCAGCCCCAACACCGCCAGCGAAGCCACCACCACCGTGCGCGTGGTGGCGCGGGAGACGCCCTCGGGCGTCGGCTGGGCCTCGAAACCCTGGAGCAGCGCGACGAAGCTGACGGTGAAGCCGAACACCACGCTCTTGACGATGCCGTTGCCGACATCCTGCAGGACATCCACCCCGCTTTGCATCTGCCCCCAGAAAGCGCCGGAATCCACGCCCAGCATCAGCACGCCCACCACCCATCCCCCGAGCACGCCCACGGCGCTGAACACGGCGGACAGCAGCGGCAGGGTGATGACGCCCGCCCAGAAGCGCGGCGCCAGCACCCGGCGGACCGGATCGACCGCCATCATCTCCATGGCACTGAGTTGCTCGCCGGCCTTCATCAGGCCGACTTCGGCGGTAAGCGAGGTACCGGCCCGGCCCGCGAAGAGCAGCGCCGCGACCACCGGCCCCAGCTCGCGCACCAGCGAGAGCGTGACCAACAGGCCCAGCGCCTCCGAGGCGCCGTAGCGCTGCAGCGTGTAGTAGCCCTGCAGCCCCAGCACGAAACCGACAAACAGACCCGAGACCGCGATGATCGCCAGCGAGTAGTTGCCCAGGAAGTGGATCTGGTCGCGCACGAGGCCGAAACGACGAAGGCAAGACCCCAGGTCGGCCACCAGGCGCACGAACAGGCGGGCCCCATGGCCCAGGTCCGCCAGCTTGCGCCGCACGGCAAAGCCCACGTCGGACGGATGCCACCACCTCATGGCCGGCCTCCCTGCATGTGGCCGAAATCCTCGTCGACCGTGGGCCCGGGATAGTGGAAGCGCACCGGCCCCTCCGCTTCGGCATTGACGAACTGGTGCACCAGCGGATCGGTGCTGGCCCGCACCTCGTCCGGCGCGCCCTGTGCCGCGACCTTGCCGTTGGCGAGGATCACCACGTGGTCGGCGATGCGGAAGGTCTCGTCGAGGTCGTGGGAGACGATCACGCTCGTCAGCCCGAGCGCGTCGTTCAGCCGGCGGATCAGGCGGGCGGACGTGCCCAGCGAAATCGGATCGAGCCCGGCAAAGGGCTCGTCGTACATGACCAGCTCGGGGTCGAGCGCAATGGCCCGGGCGAGTGCAACACGGCGCGCCATGCCGCCGGAGACCTCGCTGGGCATCAGCCCGCGCGCGCCGCGAAGGCCCACCGCGTCCAGCTTCATGAGCACGATGTCGCGCACCAGCGGCTCGGGCAGTTGGGTGTGCTCGCGCAGGGGAAAGGCCACGTTGTCGAACACCGTCATGTCGGTGAACAGCGCGCCGAACTGGAACAGCATGCCCATGCGGCGCCGGGCAGCATAGAGCGCAGGGGGTGCCATGCGACCCACGTCCTGGCCGTCGAAGCGCACCTCGCCGGCGTTGGCACGCACCTGCCCGCCGATCAGCCGCAGCACCGTCGTCTTGCCGCCGCCCGACGCACCCATCAGCGCCGTCACGCGCCCGCGGGGCACGGAGAACGACACGCCATCGAGGATGGCGCGCTCGCCGTAGCCAAAGCGCACGTCACGAAACTCGACGAAAGGGGCGGAATCGACGGAGGACAAAGCCGGGAGAGGGACGGTGGGAGAAACGGGCAGTCTCAAGAAAACACAAAGCCGGGGCGCCTGTGCGGCATCCCGGCTTGGCGGCGGCCGATGATAAGGGAAAGCACGTAGGCCGGTTTTCGACCTTACGGCTGCCCTTTGGTTCAACGGGGCAGGTCGCTGAAACCCATCAGGAATTCGTCCACGGCCCGCGCCGCCTGCCGGCCTTCGCGGATGGCCCACACCACCAGCGACTGGCCGCGGCGCATGTCGCCGGCCGCGAACACCTTGGGCACGTTGGTGGCGTAGCCACCCGTGAAGTCGACCGTGGCCTTGGCGTTGCCGCGCGCATCCTTCTCGACGCCGAAGGCTTCGAGCACCGGCGAGACCGGGCTCACGAAACCCATGGCCAACAGGACCAGATCGGCCTTGTAGGTCTTCTCGGTGTTGGGCACCTCGACGAACTTGCCGTCCTTGAACTCCACATGCACGGTCTTGAGGCCGGTGACCTTGCCCTTCTCGCCGATGAATTCCTTGGTCGAGATGGCGAACTCGCGCTCGCAGCCTTCCTCGTGGCTGGAGGAGGTGCGCAGCTTGTAAGGCCAGTAGGGCCAGACCAGCGGCTTGTTCTCCGATTCGGGCGGCATGGGCATGAGCTCGAACTGGGTCACGCTGGCTGCGCCGTGGCGGTTGCTGGTGCCCACGCAGTCGGAGCCGGTGTCGCCACCGCCGATCACGATGACGTGCTTGCCGTCGGCCCGCAGTTGGCCCTTGACCTTGTCGCCGGCGTTCACGCGGTTCTGCTGCGGCAGGAACTCCATCGCGAAATGGATGCCGTCCAGGTCGCGGCCGGGCGCGGGCAGGTCGCGCGACTGCTCGGCGCCGCCGGTCAGCAGCACGGCGTCGAACTCGGCCTGGAGCTGCTCGGGCGTGACGGTTTCCTTGGCCAGGTTGGTGACCTTGGAGCCCTTGCCCAGCGCGTCCTTGGCGGCGCCGACGACCACGCCGGTGCGGAAGACCACGCCTTCGGCCTTCATCTGCTCGACGCGGCGGTCGATGTGCGACTTCTCCATCTTGAAGTCGGGGATGCCGTAGCGCAGCAGGCCGCCGACACGGTCGTTCTTCTCGAACAGTGTGACGTCATGGCCGGCCCGGGCCAGCTGCTGGGCTGCGGCCAGGCCGGCGGGGCCGGCGCCGACGACGGCGACCTTCTTGCCGGTCTTGTGCTTGGCCGGGCGGGGCTTGACCCAGCCCTCGGCCCAGGCGCGGTCGATGATCGCGTGCTCCAGGGACTTGATGCCGACCGCGTCGTCGTTCACGTTCAGCACGCAGGCCGCCTCGCAGGGCGCGGGACAGATACGGCCGGTGAACTCGGGGAAGTTGTTGGTCGAGTCCAGCACCGCGAAGGCGTTCTTCCAGTCCTGGCGATACACCAGGTCGTTGAAGTCCGGAATGATGTTGTTGACCGGGCAGCCGTTGTTGCAGAAGGGCGTGCCGCAGTCCATGCAGCGCGCACCCTGGATCTTGGCCTGCTGGTCGTCCAGCGCGACCACGAATTCCTTGTAGTGCTTCAGACGCTCATCGACCGGGCGGTAGCCCTCTTCGAGCCGCTCGAATTCCATGAAGCCGGTGACTTTTCCCATCGTGTGTTCCTCGTTCTGGTTCGTGGCGCGTCGGCTCAGCCGGCTGCGGCGGCGGAGACGGCATGCGGCTCCAGGCCGGCCTTGGCGTCGTTGCCGGTGCTGGCCAGCATCATCTTGCGGTCATGCAGCTCGCCCAGGGCGCGCTTGTATTCGTTCGGGAAGACCTTCACGAACTTCGTGCGCGACAGGGCCCAGTCGTCCAGCAGGTCGCGGGCGCGCTTGCTGCCGGTCCAGCGGTGGTGCTCTTCGAGCAGCTTGCGCAGCTGGGCCTCGTCGGTCTGGGCGTTGTGCCAGAACTTGCGGTCGACGCCGGCGGTCTGCTCGCCGGTGGTCAGCACCTTCTCAAGCGTGACCATGGCCATGTTGCAGCGCGAGGCGAATTGGCCGTCCTCGTCGTAGACGAAGGCCACGCCGCCGCTCATGCCGGCCGCGAAATTGCGGCCCGTCTTGCCCAGCACCACCACCGTGCCGCCGGTCATGTATTCGCAGCCGTGGTCACCCGTGCCCTCGACCACCGCGGTGGCGCCCGACAGGCGCACCGCGAAGCGCTCGCCCGCCACGCCGGCCAGGAAGGCCTCGCCCGTGGTGGCGCCGTACAGCGCGGTGTTGCCCACGATGATGTTGCGCGCCGCCTCGCCGCGGAAGTCCAGGCTTGGACGCACCACCACGCGGCCACCCGAGAGGCCCTTGCCGGTGTAGTCGTTGGCCTCGCCGATCAGATAGAGCGTGATGCCGCGGGCCAGGAAGGCGCCGAAGGACTGGCCGCCCGTGCCTTCCAGCTGGATGCGGATGGAGTCGTCGGGCAGGCCTTCCGGATGCACCTTGGTCAGCGCGCCGGAGAGCATGGCGCCCACCGAGCGGTTGACGTTGCGCACCGTCTCGATGAACTGCACCTTCTCGCCGCGGTCGATGGCCGGGCGCGACTTCTCGATCAGCTTGTTGTCCAGGCTCTTCTGGAGGCCGTGGTCCTGGCTGTCCACATGCAGGCGCGGCACATCGGCCGGCACCTGCGGTTGGGCGAACAGGCGGCTGAAGTCCAGGCCGCGCGCCTTCCAGTGAGCGATGCCCTTGCGCATGTCGAGCAGGTCGGCGCGGCCGATCAGCTCGTCGAACTTGCGCACGCCCAGCTGGGCCATGATCTGGCGCACTTCCTCGGCGACGAAGAAGAAGTAGTTGACGACATGCTCGGGCTTGCCGGCGAACTTCTGGCGCAGCACCGGGTCCTGCGTGGCCACACCCACCGGACAGGTGTTCAGGTGGCACTTGCGCATCATGATGCAGCCCTCGACCACCAGCGGCGCGGTGGCGAAGCCGAATTCGTCGGCGCCCAGCAGCGCGCCGATCACGACGTCGCGACCGGTCTTCATCTGGCCGTCGGCCTGCACGCGAATGCGGCCGCGCAGGCGGTTGAGCACCAGCGTCTGCTGGGTCTCGGCCAGGCCGATCTCCCAGGGGCTGCCCGCATGCTTGATGGACGACCAGGGCGAGGCGCCCGTGCCACCGTCATGGCCGGCAATCACGACGTGGTCGCTCTTGCACTTGGCCACGCCGGCCGCGATGGTGCCCACGCCCACTTCCGACACCAGCTTGACGCTGATGGAGGCATGCGGCGCCACGTTCTTCAGGTCGTGGATCAGCTGGGCCAGGTCCTCGATCGAGTAGATGTCGTGGTGCGGCGGCGGGCTGATCAGGCCCACGCCAGGCACCGAATAGCGCTGCTTGCCGATGTACTCGGTGACCTTGCCGCCGGGCAACTGGCCGCCCTCGCCGGGCTTGGCGCCCTGGGCCATCTTGATCTGGATCTGGTCGGACGAGGACAGGTACTCCGCCGTCACGCCGAAACGGCCCGAGGCCACCTGCTTGATGCGCGAGCGCAGCGAATCGCCTTCCTTCAGGGGCAGGTCGACCTCGACGTTCTGCGCGCCGATCTCGCTCTTGAGCGTGGCGCCCTGCTTGATCGGGATGCCCTTGAGCTCGTTGCGGTAGCGCGCCGGGTCCTCGCCGCCCTCGCCGGTGTTGCTCTTGCCGCCGATGCGGTTCATGGCAATGGCCAGCGTCGAATGGGCCTCGGTGCTGATCGAGCCCAGCGACATGGCGCCGGTCGCAAAGCGCTTGACGATCTCGGCCGCGGGCTCGACCTCGTCGACCGCGATGGCCTTGGCGGTGTCGAACTTGAACTCGAACAGGCCGCGCAGCGTCAGGTGGCGACGGCTCTGGTCGTTGATGATCTGCGCGTATTCCTTGTAGGTGTTGAAGTTGTTCGCGCGGGTGGAGTGCTGCAGCTTGGCGATGGCGTCGGGCGTCCACATGTGGTCTTCGCCGCGGGTGCGCCAGGCGTACTCGCCGCCGGCGTCCAGCATCGACTCCAGCACCGGGTCGTCGCCGAAGGCGGCCTTGTGCATGCGGATGGCTTCCTGCGCGATCTCGAACACGCCGATGCCTTCCACCCGGCTGGCGGTGCCGGTGAAGTACTTCGCGACCGTCTCAGTGTTGAGGCCGATGGCCTCGAACAGCTGGGCGCCGCAATAGCTCATGTACGTGCTCACGCCCATCTTGGACATGATCTTGGACAGGCCCTTGCCGATCGCCTTGACGTAGTTGTAGATGGCCTTCTCGGCCGACAGGTCGCCCGGCAGGTCCTGGTGCATTGCAGCCAGGGTCTCCATGGCCAGGTACGGGTGCACGGCCTCGGCGCCGTAGCCGGCCAGCACGGCGAAGTGGTGCACTTCGCGGGCCGAGCCGGTCTCCACCACCAGGCCGGCGCTGGTGCGCACGCCTTCGCGGATCAGGTGCTGATGGATGGCCGACAGGGCCAGCACCGCCGGGATCGGCAACTGCTCGGCGGCCACTGCGCGGTCGCTCACGATCAGGATGTTGTGGCCGCCCTTGATGGCGTCCACCGCCTCGGCGCACAGCGAGGCCAGCTTGGCTTCCACACCCTCTTCGCCCCAGGCGAGCGGGTAGGTGATGTCCAGCGTGTAGCTCTTGAACTTGCCTTGCGTGAAGGTGCCGATGTCGCGCAGCTTGGCCATGTCGTTGAAGTCGAGCACGGGCTGGCTCACTTCGAGGCGCATGGGCGGGTTGACCTGGTTGATGTCCAGCAGGTTGGGCTTGGGGCCCACGAAGCTGACCAGCGACATGACGATGGCCTCGCGGATCGGGTCGATCGGCGGGTTGGTCACCTGGGCGAACAGCTGCTTGAAGTAGTTGTACAGCGGCTTGTTCTTGCTGGAGAGCACGGCCAGCGGGCTGTCGTTGCCCATGGAGCCGATGCCTTCCTCGCCGGCCACGGCCATGGGGCTCATCAGGAACTTGATGTCTTCCTGCGTGTAGCCGAAGGCCTGCTGGCGGTCCAGCAGCGAGACGGCGCTGGCCGGGGCCTCGCCCGCGCCCTCGACGTCGTCGAGCTTGATGCGCAGGTTCTCGATCCACTGCTTGTAGGGCTTGCTGTGCGCGAGGGTGGCCTTGACCTCCTCGTCGTCGATCATGCGGCCCTGGTCAAGGTCGATCAGGAACATCTTGCCGGGCTGCAGGCGCCACTTGCGGATGATCTTGGCCTCGGGGATGGGCAGCACGCCGGCCTCGGAGCCCATGATGACCATGTCGTCGTCGGTCACGCAGTAGCGGGCGGGGCGCAGGCCGTTGCGGTCCAGCGTGGCGCCGATCTGCTTGCCGTCGGTGAAAACCACGGCGGCCGGGCCGTCCCACGGCTCCAGCATGGCGGCGTGGTACTCATAGAAGGCGCGGCGGCGCGGATCCATGGTGGCGTGCTGCTCCCAGGGCTCCGGGATCATCATCATCACGGCCTGGCTGATCGGGTAGCCGGCCATCGTCAGCAGTTCGAGGCAGTTGTCGAAGGTGGCGGTGTCGGACTGGCCGGCGAAGCTGATCGGGTAGAGCTTGGCCAGGTCGGCGCCCAGCACGGGCGAACTCATCACGCCTTCGCGGGCGCGCATCCAGTTGTAGTTGCCCTTGACCGTGTTGATCTCGCCGTTGTGGGCGACGTAGCGGTAGGGGTGGGCCAGCGGCCACTCGGGGAAGGTGTTGGTGGAGAAGCGCTGGTGCACCAGGCCGATGGCCGAGACGCAGCGTGCGTCCTGCAGGTCCAGGTAATAAGTGCCCACCTGGTCGGCCAGCAGCAGGCCCTTGTAGACCACGGTGCGGCTGCTCATGCTCGGAACGTAGTATTCCTTGCTGTGCTTGAGCTTGAGCGCCTGGATGTTGGCGCTGGCCGTCTTGCGGATGACGTAGAGCTTGCGCTCCAGCGCGTCCTGCACGATCACGTCGGCGCCACGGCCGATGAAGACCTGGCGCATCACGGGCTCCTTGTCGCGCACGGTGGGCGACATGGGCATCTCGCGGTTGACCGGCACGTCGCGCCAGCCCAGCAGCACCTGGCCTTCGGCCTTGATGGCGCGCTCCATCTCCTGCTCGCAGGCCAGTCGCGAGGCATGCTCCTTGGGCAGGAAGATCATGCCAACGCCGTATTCGCCCGCCGGCGGCAGGGTGACGCCCTGCTTCGCCATCTCTTCGCGGTAGAGCGCGTCGGGGATCTGGATCAGGATGCCCGCGCCGTCGCCCATCAGCTTGTCGGCACCGACGGCGCCGCGGTGGTCGATGTTCTCGAGGATCTTCAGCGCCTGGGTGACGATGTCGTGGCGCTTCTCGCCCTTGATGTGGGCCACGAAGCCCACGCCGCAGGCGTCGTGCTCATTGGCGGTGACGTACAGGCCTTTTTGCTGGAGGTGTTCGATTTCTGCTGCCAGGGTCATGGCACGCTCCTCGGAGATATCGTGGGGAATGCGGGGAGCATAGGGACTTGCACGAAGAATGCCAAACGTTTTAATTGGGGTCAGACTCCATTTCGGCGTCAGCCATTTCTTACCGCTTCAAAATTGGGGACAGATCACGATCAACGGGGAGCAACCGGTCTTACGGCCGCTTGCGATGCATCAGCCCCCGGGAAGACTGGGATCTTTCGGCTTACGCCCTGCACGCCCGACCGCCAATCGGCGCGGTGTATCGGCCTGCAGCTGCTGGACGAAGGCAGCCTCGCCCGCCGCCCATCCTTTGCGGGTGGTTTCGGTCAGCATGAGCTGTTCAGCTCGCGTCGGCCCTACATGCACCATTTCGGCGTACGCGGCTTCACGCGCGAAGGGCGTATTGCCCAGCGCCCAGTACAGCGCATGCGGCGTGAGGAAGCGATCGGTGCGCAGCCCCACGTAGTGGCCATGGCTGGACCACGCATAGTCGCGCGCCTGCTCCACCAGCCCCGCCCGTACTGGATGCAGGTCGATGTAGGCCATGCAAGGCAGGAAGTAGCGCTCGGCCTGCAGCACCGTGCCACGGTAGCGGCCTTCCCACAGCGTGCCGCGCCGTCCGTGGCGGTCGTTGAAGTGGCGCACATAGCGCCGCCCCACGGCCTGCATCCACAGCGACAGCGCCTCGGCCGTCGGCGGCGTGGCCAGGACGTGGAAATGATCTTCCAGGATCACGTAGGCATGCAGGGCCACGCCCGCGCGCTGGGCCTGCTCGCCCAGCGTGTCCAGCAGCATCTGCCGGTCGGTGGTGTCGACCACCACCGCCTGGTCGTTGTTGCCGCGCTGGATCAGGTGGTGCGGATGGCCGGCCAGCGCCAGCCGGGGCTGCCTGGCCATGTTCAGGCCTCGTGCCCGGCCTCGGTCGCCGACGCCGCGGGCGGCAGTGCCGGAAAGCGGCGCCCGGCCAGCTCGTCGAGCCCGAACTCGGCCAGCAGCGCACGCAGCCGCTGGGCGGCGCTGGCTTTGCGATGGCCGGTGCGGCGCGCCAGGATCAGCTCGTTCTTCATGCTGTGCTCCCAGCCGACCAGTTCGGTGACCGTCACCTGGTAGCCACAGGCTTCCAGGTACAGGCAGCGCAGCACATTGGTGAGCTGGCTGCCGATCTCGCGCGTGTGCAGCGGATGCCGCCACAGCTCGGCCAGCGGCGTGCGCGCCAGCGACAGCGCCTTGCTGTGCCGCAGGCTGGCCGCCACTTCGGCCTGGCAGCAGGGCACCAGCACCATGAAGCGGGCCTGCTTGGCCAGGCCGAAGGCGATGGCGTCGTCGGTGGCGGTGTCGCAGGCATGCAGCGCGGTGACCATGTCGATCTGCGCCGGCAACTCGGTGGCCGTCGCCGATTCAGCCACCGACAGCGCCAGGAAATGCATGCGCGCAAAGCCCAGCCGATCGGCCAGCGCCCGCGAGCGCTCGACCAGCTCGGCCCGCGTCTCGATGCCGTAGATATGGCCGCCGCCGCGCGCCTTGAAGAACAGGTCGTGCAGGATGAAGCCCAGGTAGGACTTGCCGGCGCCGTGGTCCGCCACGGTCGCCACAGCGCCTTCCTCCGGCAGCTCCAGCAGCAGTTTCTCGATGAACTGGTAGAGGTGGTAGACCTGCTTGAGCTTGCGCCGCGAGTCCTGGTTGAGCCGGCCCTCGCGGGTCAGGATGTGCAGCTCCTTGAGCAGCTCGACCGACTGGCCAGGCCGCAGCTCCTCGGCCAGCGCCGCGTCTGCCACGCCCGTTGCGCCCGCGCGCTGCCCCTTGTCTGCCTGGCGTTTCATGGCCGCCCCCCTGCCCCGGCACCCACGTCCAGCGCCGCCCAGCCCGCCGCCCCCAGGGCGTCGAGCGTGTCGATGTTGCGCTCGAAGATGTCCGCCGCGTCCGGAAAGGCCTCGACCGCGCGGTCGATACTGGCTTCGCGCAGCAGATGCAGCGTGGGATGGGGCGAACGGTTGCTGAAATTGCCCAGCGCGTCCTCGTCCTCGCCGGCGAACTGGAAGCGCGGATGGAAACTGGCCAGCTGAAGCTCGCCCTCGTGCCCGGCGCGGCGCATCAGGCGCTCGCAGCGGCCGGTGAAATCGTGGAAGTCGTAGAAGTCGTGCAAGGCGTGGGGAACGATCAGCAAGGTGGTGTCGCGGGTGTCGGCCGGTGTCTCGCGCAGCGCCTGTGCCTCGGCCAACAGGCGCTCGGCCAGCTGGTCCAGGTCGTCGCCGGCATGGACGGCGTAGTGCACCTGGCCCTTGGCCTGCACGGCCTTGGCGAAGGGGCACAGCTGCAGGCCGATGACCGCCCGGTCGACCCAGCGGCGCGTGTCGGCGATGGCCTGCGCGGCATCGATGGTCATGAAGAATTTCCTTTGGTGTGCACGGGCCGCGGCGGGCCCTGCAATCCGCCGATTGTCTGCGCCCTTCTCAAGCGCCAGCCTGCGCGCGCCGTCCCAGCCAGAGGGCCATCTGCATGCCCGCCAGCGAACAGCCGAGCGCGAACACCCAGGTCCAGTGCCAGCCTCCCACGCGCTGGGCCAGCCAGCCCACGACGGGGGGCGCCAGGAACTGGCCGAGCGACGAGGCCTGCTGCATCAGCCCAACCGTGGTGGAGGCCGCCTGCGGCACCACGCGTCCCGCCAGCAGGAAGAGCGTGGCGGGCACCATACCGCCCGCCAGCGAGAACACGCAGACGGCGAGGTAGCGAACGGGCATGGGCAGCGCCCAGACCTGATCGCCGCTGCCGATCTGGGCGAAGGCCAGGGCAGCCATCAGCGCCATCACCAGAAAACCGCGCACCAGCAGGCGTTGCGGCGCGTGCCCGCGCTGCAGCAGGCGGCCGCCGCACACGTTGCCGACGATGTTGACGGCGGCCGCGACCGCGGTGAGCAGCGCCGTCCAGGCCGCCGGCATGCCGGCCGACGCGTAGATGGTCGGCAGGAAACCGATCACAGCCATCCACTGCGCCGCATAGACGCAGAAGGCGCCCGCCACCAGCCAGGCGCCCGGCTCGCGCAGCGTCAGGCCCAGGCGCGACGACCAGCCAGCGCCAGCGCCAGCGGGTGCGGGGCGCCCCCCATCGGCCGGCACGGCATGGATCAGCCCCAGCATGGCCATGGCGGACACCAGCGCGGCGCCTTGCCACCAACCCGTCCAGCCCGCGACGTGAAGGAACACGGGCCCCGCCAGCAACGCGAGCGACACCCCCAGGGGCATGTAGGCGCCCCACCAGCCCAGCGCCGCCTTCTCGGTGCCGGGCACCGCCAGCCGCCGCACCAGCGCCGGCCCGGGCATCACCGCCAGCAGAAAGCCCGCCCCTTCCACCACGCGCAGCGCGAGCATGGCCCCGAAGCCGATGCCCATCTGCCCCCAGGCACCCGCCGCCGCCGACGCGCCGGTAAGCAGCCCGAGTCCGATGAGCATGCAGCGCCGCGCGCCCAGACCGTCGGCCAGCACGCCCGCCAGCAGGCCGAACCCCATGCCCGCGAACTGCAGCACCGATAGCAGGAAGCCGGCCTGCACCAGCGACAGCCCCAGTTCGTCGTGCAACGCCGGCAACGCAGGCGGCAGCTTGCCCAGATGGATGGCGGCGCTCACACCACCGAAGACCACGAAGAAGGCGGCGTGACGGGACACGGGCGCGGCCGTGCTCATTCGTCCGTCCACGGCCGGCCCGTCAGCCGCTCGTGTTCGCGCACGGCGAAGCGATCGGTCATGCCGGCGATGTAGTCGGCCACGGCACGGTGGCGGTCGGGGCGCCGCGCGTGCCGTTCGGGCAGGCTCAGGTCGCCCTGCACATAGGCCGCGAACAGGTCGCGCACCACGTCCTGCGCCCGCCCTGTCGTGCGGGTGACCTGCGGATGGCGGTACAGGTTGGCAAAGAGAAAGCGCTTGAGTGTCACCGACTGGCCGCGCATGTCCTCGCTGAAGCGCACCAGGGGCGGCAGCCGCCGCACCGCCTCAGCGTCCTGCGGATCGGCCTGCGCGAGCGCGGCGCGCGTGGTATCGATCAGGTCGTAGACCTGTTCGCTCAGCATTCGGCGGATGGCCTCATAGAGCAGGCGGCGATCGTCCAGCGCCGGGTGCTCGGCCAGCGTCTGGCGGCGGTGGCGCTCGAACAGCGGCACCTCCTGCAGCGCCTCCAGCCGCAACAGCCCCGAGCGCACGCCATCGTCGATGTCGTGGGCGTTGTAGGCGATCTCGTCGGCCAGGTTGGTGAGCTGCGCCTCGAGGCCGGGCTGCGTGCCATCGAGGAAACGCCGCGCGATGCCGCCGGGCTCCTGCGCCTCCAGCCGCTCGGCATTGGCGCGCGAGCAGTGCTTGAGGATGCCCTCGCGCGTCTCGAAACAGAGATTCAGGCCGTCGAAGCCGGGGTAGCGGTGCTCCAGCGCGTCGACCACGCGCAGGCTCTGAAGGTTGTGCTCGAAACCGCCGTGCTCGGCCATGCAGCCGTTGAGCGCATCCTGCCCGGCATGGCCGAACGGCGTGTGGCCCAGGTCGTGCGCCAGGGCGATGGCCTCGACCAGATCCTCGTTCAGGCCCAGGGAGCGCGCCACCGAGCGGCCGAGCTGCGCCACCTCCAGCGAATGCGTGAGCCGGGTGCGGAACAGGTCGCCCTCGTGGTTGAGGAAGACCTGCGTCTTGTAGACCAGCCGGCGGAAGGCGGTCGAATGGACGATGCGGTCGCGGTCGCGCTGGAAGTCGTCGCGCGTGGGCGCGGGCGGCTCGGCGAAGCGACGTCCGCGGCTGCGGGTGGGGTCGCTGGCCCAGGCCGGCGCGCTCATCGCCCTGCCTTGCCGGCGCGCACGCTCAGGCTGCCACGCATTCGGCCAGCACCTCGCGCACCAGGGCATCGGGCGCCGGGCGCATCAGGGCGCTGCCGGGCCGTTCGATGACCACGAAGCGGATCTCGCCGGCCTCGGCCTTCTTGTCCACGCGCATCAGGTCGAGGTAGCGCTGCGCGCCCAGAGCGGGCGCCACGACCGGCAGGCCGGCGCGGCGCACCAGCGCGGTCAGCCGCTCGACGAAGGCGGCATCGACGCCGCCCAGCTTCTGCGACAAACGCGCCGCCATCACCATGCCGCAGCCCACCGCCTCGCCATGCAGCCACTCGCCATAGCCCAGGCCCGACTCGATGGCATGGCCGAAGGTGTGGCCGAAGTTGAGGATGGCGCGCAGGCCCGACTCGCGCTCGTCCTGGCCCACCACGGCCGCCTTGATCTCGCAACTGCGGCGCACCGCATGGGCCAGGGCGGCGGGTTCACGCGCCACCAGCGCCTCGATGTTCGCCTCGATCCAGTCGAAGAAGCCCATGTCGTAGATGGGCCCGTACTTGATGATCTCGGCCAGCCCTGCCGACACCTCGCGCGGCGGCAATGTGCGCAGCGTTTCCAGGTCGCACACCACCAGTTGCGGCTGGTAGAAGGCGCCGATCATGTTCTTGCCCAGCGGATGGTTGATGGCCGTCTTGCCGCCCACCGATGAATCGACCTGCGCCAGCAGCGTGGTCGGCACCTGCACGAAGGGCACGCCGCGCATGTAGCAGGCGGCGGCGAAGCCGGTCATGTCGCCCACCACGCCGCCGCCGAGCGCGAACAGCACGGTGCGGCGATCGCAATGGGCGGCCAGCAGTGCATCGAAGATGGTCTGCAGCGTCTCCCAGTTCTTCTGCGATTCGCCATCGGGCAGTTCGACCACGCGCACCGTGGCGAAGCGGCCGGCCAGCGTGTCGCGCAGTTGCTGCGCATAGAGCGGCGCGACGGTGGTGTTGGTCACGATCACGGCGGCCGATGCCGCCGGCAGCGCGGCGTAGGTGGCGGGCTCGGCCAGCAGGCCGGTGCCGATCAGGATGGGGTAGCTGCGCTCGCCAAGGTCGATGCGGACTTGCTCGACGGCCGGCGCAAGGGATGGGGTAGCGGCCATGCCCCGAGTTTAGAGGGCGACCTCTGTCCTTCAGCCTTCGGAGGCTGCTTGCAGCTGCCGCTGGACGTCCGTCACCACGGCACCGACCGAGGCACGGCCCGTCTCGACGACGACATGGGCCACCTCGCGGTAGAGCCCGTCGCGCGCCGCATAGAGCTCGCGCAGACGGGCCAGCGGATCGGCCACCTGCAGCAACGGCCGCTTGGTGTCGTGGCGCAGGCGGCGGTACAGATCCTCAGGCGCCGCGTGCAGGTAGACGACACGGAAGGACTGCTGCAGGCAGGCACGATTGGCCGGCCGGATGACGATGCCACCCCCCGTGGCCACCACGCCGGCGCCCTGCTCGCCCAGCTCGGCGAGCACCTGTTCTTCGAGCTGACGGAAGGCGGCCTCGCCCTCGCGTTCGAAGTACTCGCGGATCGAGCAGCCGATGCGCTGCTCGATGACCACGTCGCTGTCGGCAAAGGCACGCTGCAGGCGGCGGCCGAGTTCCTTGCCCACCGCCGACTTGCCGGCGCCGGGCATGCCGACCAGGGCGATGGATTGGGAGGAGGACACGGAAGCCGAAGATGCGCAGGAGCCTGGTGGCCCCCGCAGGATGCGAAAACGCGCGGCAGTGTATCAGCGGCCCTGCCGGGTGCTCCTGCCCGGCAAAGCCTCGGCCGACATCAACGCGCGGCGTTGCGGTCGGTGATCATCTTCGGCGTGATGAACACCAGCATTTCGGTCTTGTTCGACACGCGATCACGCTTGCGGAACAGGGCGCCGACCACCGGCACCTCGCCCAGCACCGGGATGCGCGACTCGTCGTTGGTCTCGGTCAGCTCGAAGATGCCGCCGATCACCACCGTGCCGCCGTTCTCGACCAGCACTTCGGTCTGCACATGCTTGGTGTTGATGGCGGGGCCGGCCGAGGTGTTCACGCCGCGGGAGTCCTTGTTCACGTCCAGCGTCAGGATGATGTTGCCCTCGGGCGTGATCTGCGGCGTCACTTCGAGCTTCAGCACCGCCTTGCGGAAGGAGATCGAGGTCGCGCCGCTGGAGGTGGCCTGCTGGTAGGGAATCTCTTCGCCCTGCTCGATCAGCGCCTTGGTCTGGTCGGCGGTGATGACGCGCGGGCTGGAGATCACGCGGCCCTTGCCGTCGGCCTCGAGCGCCGAGATCTCCAGGTTCAGCATGCGCGAGAAGCTGGAGTTGAACAGCGCCAGCGTGAAAGCCCCGGCTGCATTGCCCGTGCCGCCAGCGTCGCCGGCGGGCAGGTTGATGAAGTTGTTGAGCGTGGCGGTGCCGAAGCTCACGGTGGGGCTGGTCGTCGTCGACGTGGTCGTGGTGGTGCCGCCCGTGGTGGTGCTGGTGGAGGTGGTGCCACCGCCGGTCACGGTCGGATAGGTGCCGAAGGAGCTACGGCTGTTGATGAAGCTGCCACCCAGGCGCGCGCCCAGCGACTTGCCGAAGGTGTCGGTGGCCTCGACGATGCGCGCCTCGATCATCACCTGGCGCACCGGCACGTCCAGCTTCTGGATCAGCTCGGCCACCTGGGCCAGCTTGGACGGCACATCCGAGACGAACAGCTGATTGGTGCGCGATTCGGCGATCACGCTGCCACGGGCGCTCAGGATGCGTGTGGCAGTCCCCGTGCCCCCCCCACCGCCGCCGGCGGCCGTGCCGGTGCCGGTCAGGCCCTGGGCGATGACGATCGCCTTGGTGTAGTTGAGCTGGAAGGACTGGGTGCGCAGCGGCTCCAGGTTCTCGATGGCCGCCTTGGCCTCGTATTCCATCTTCTCCTTGGCGTTGATCTCGTCCTTGGGCGCGATCCACAGCACCGAGCCGTTCTTGCGCATGCCCAGGTTCTTGGCCTGCATGATGATGTCCAGCGCCTGGTCCCAGGGCACATCCTTCAGGCGCAGGGTCAGCGAGCCGGTCACCGAGTCGGAGGTGACGATGTTGAAGTTGGTGAAGTCCGCAATGACCTGCAGCAGCGAGCGGATCTCGATGTTCTGGAAGTTCAGCGACAGCTTCTCGCCGGTATAACCCACGCCCTGGGTCAGCTTGGTCGGGTCGACCTTGCGGGCGCGCACCTCGACCACGAACTGGTTGTCGCTCTGGTAGGCGCTGTGCTCGTAGTCGCCGCGCGCGTCGATGGTCAGGCGCACGCGATCGCCCACCTGCTGGGCGTTGACGAACTGCACCGGCGTGTTGAAGTCCGTCACGTCCAGCCGTCGGCGCAGGCCCTCGGGCAGGGTCGACTTGGTGAATTCGGCCACCAGCGCGCGGCCTTGCTGGCGCACGTCCACACCGACCTGGTTGTTGGCGAGTTCGACGATCACGCGGCCCGTGTTGTCCGGGCCCAGGCGGAAGTCGATGTCGCGCAGCGGCTGGCTGTCGCGGTTGAAGTTCTCGGAAAAGGACTGCTGGGCCGGCGCGGCCAGCGCCTGGCCGGGCGCGGGGCTGAGCACCACGAGCAGCGAACTCCCCTGGATGTCCGTGCGATAGGCCGTGGCCTGCTTCAGGTTGAGCACCAGCCGCGTGCGATCGGCCGCCTGCACCACGTTCACCGACCGCAGGTTGCCCTGGTTCACGTCGACCGAGGACCGGCCCAGGGCATTGGTGGTGGCCGGAAAGTCCAGCGCGATGCGCGCCGGGTTCTGGACGGTGAAGCCGGTGGGTGGCGCGGCGAGCGGCCGGGCGAAGTCGATGCGCACGACCTCCGAGCCCGACTGCACCGAGCCCGTCACGGCCTGGATCGCGTTCTGCGCCTGCGCCAGCGCCATGCTTCCCAGGCAGAGCATCGCCATGCCCGCGCGCCGCAGCCAACCCAGTGCGGGAGTGCTGACCAATGACTTCATTTCGACCTCTCTTGCAGCTGCAGCGTCGCCGTGCGCTCGATCCATTCACCCGCGGCGTCCTGCACGATCTCGCGCAAGGCCAGCTCCGTCTCGTCGATGCGCATCACGCGCCCGTAGTTCTGTCCAAGGTGGTTGCCCACCCGCACCTGGTAGAGCAGCTTGTCCACCATCACCAGCGCCACCTGCTGACCCCCGCGCTTGAGGCTGCCCACCATGGCCATCGAATCCAGCGGATAGGCCTCCAGGGGCTCCTTGGGCCGGTTGAGTTCGGGCGCGATCAGGTCCGAGCGCACGGCAGGGCTCGTGCTGTCCCGTCGCAGGGCCTGCAGCAGCCGCTGGTTGTCGAAGGGCTCGACGGCGCCGGTCTCGGTGTAGGCCTGGGGCACGAACTTCTTCGGCTCGGAAATCTGCTCGATGCGCGGCTTGGCGTTGGCGCGTTCCTGGCGCATCCACTCCACCAGGTCGTCCTGATCGGATCCCAGGCAGCCGGTGAGCAGGACGGCTGCCGAACAGGCCAGCAGCAGGAGGCCGGTCTTCTTCATCATTTCTTGGCCTGGGCGGCGGACGCCTTGCGCTGCGCGGCCTGCTCGTCGGCATCCAGGTAGCGGTAGGTGCGGGCGGTGGCGTCCATGGTCAGCCCGCCGCCGTCCTTCTGGGGCACGATGGACAGGTTGTTGAGCGTCACGATGCGCGACAGGTTGGCAATGTCGGCAGCGAAGGCACCCATGTCGTGGTAGCGCCCCGTGACGCGCACGGCGATCGGCAGCTCGGCGTAGTAGTCACGCACCTCGACCTGGCCCGGGCGGAAGAGCTCGAACTGCAGGCTGCGGCCCAGGCCGGCCTGGTTGATGTCGGACAGCAAGGCATCCATCTCGGCCTTGCTGGGTAATTGCTTTTCGAGCACGAGCACGTACTGCTGCACCTGCTCGCGCTGCTTCTTCAGCTGCTCGAGGTTGACGGCCCGCGCCACTTTGGTCCGGTAGTCCTCGCGCAGCGACTGCTCGCGACCGAGGTCGGCCTGGTACTCCTCGTCCACGCCACCCAGCCAGACGAACCACAGCACCACCACCACCGCCGCCGCGACGACGGCGCACAGGGCGTAGCGCGGCACGGCCGGCCAGCGGGACGGATCGTTGGGATCGAGGCCGCGGAACTGCCGCGCGGCCGCGCGCAGTGCCGCACCCACATCCGCGCGTGGCAATGAAATGCGCGACGCCATCTCCGCTCGCCCTTTCAACCCTTGGTCGATGCCGCGGGCGCCGGCGACGTCGGCTTCTGGGCCTCCGTCGGACGGCGCACGCCCACGCGCATCGTGAAATTCGACACCCGGCGCTGATCCCGGGGACTGAGCGTGACCACGCCCGCAGTGATTTCCACCAACTCGGGCTTGACCAGCCAGGGGCTGCTGTTGCCCAGATTGCGCAGCAACTCCGAGACCCGCTCGTTGGACTGGGCCGCGCCCTGCAACGTCACGGTCTGGTTTTCCTGGCGCATGCTGGTCAGGTAGACGCCGTCGGGCAGCTGCCGGACCAGTTCATTGAGCAGGTGCACGGGCAGGTTGCGGTCGCCCTGCAGGTCTTCCACCGACTTCTGGCGCGCGCGCAGCCCGGCGATCTCGGCCTGCAGCGTGGCGATCTCCTTGATCTCGGTGTCGAGCTTCTGGATCTCCGAACTCAGCAGCGCGTTGCGCGTCTGCTGGTCGAGGATCAGTGCCTGCAGGTACAGGAAGGCCACGCCGGCGATCAGGCCACCGGCCAGGGCCGCTGCGCCCAGCGAAGCATAGAAGTTCTCCTTGCGCCGCTTGCGGGCCGCCTCACGGTGCGGCAGCAGGTTGATCAGGATCACTGCAGGAACCTCCGCATCGCCAGCCCGCAGGCCGTGAGGTAGGAGGCAGACTCGCGCTGGAGCCGCTTGGCACGCACGCCCGAATCGAACTCCATGCCCTCGAAGGGATTGAGCAGCGAGCAGGCGAAGGAGGTCTGGCGCGTCACCGCATGGGTGAGCCCCGGCAGCCCCGCGGAGCCGCCGGCCAGCAGCACGTAGTCCACGCGGTTGTGCGGCGTGCTGGTGAAGAAGAACTGCAGCGCCCGCGCGATCTCCTGCGCGATGCTGGCCACGAAGGGCTTGAGCACGGCGGATTCGTAGTCCTCGGGCAGGTCGCCGCTGCGCTTCTTGGCCTCGGCCTCCTCGGCCGAGAAGCCGTACTGGCGCACAATCAGCTGGGTGAGCTGCGCGCCGCCGAAGGCCTGGTCGCGGTCGTACAGCACTTCGTCGTTGCGCAGCACCTGCATGCTCGTGGTGCTGGCTCCCACCTCGAACAGCGCGACGACGGCGTCGCGGCCCTGGGCGGGCAGTTGCTCGATCAGCCGCGCCGCGGCGAGCCGGGAAGCGAAGGACTCCACGTCCAGGATCACCGCCTTCAGACCGGCCGCCTCCGCCAGACCCTGGCGGTCCTGCACCTTCTCCTTGCGGGAGGCGGCGATCAGCACCTCCACGTCCTCGGGGCTGCCCGGGCTCGGGCCCATGACGCAGAAGTCGAGGCTTACCTCGTCCAGCGAGAAGGGGATGTATTGGTTGGCCTCGGACTCGACCTGGACCTCGAGCTCCGTCTCACTCAGGCCGGCCGGCAGGATCACCTTCTTGGTGATCACGGCCGACGGCGGCAGCGCCAGGGCGGCATTCCGGGTCTTGGCGCCGCTCTTGCGGACGGCCCGACGGACGGCTTCGGCCACCTCGTCGAACTTCTCGACGTTGCCGTCGGTGATCCAGCCACGCTCCAGGGGCTCGATCGCGCAGCGCAGGAGCACCAGCTTGCCTGCGGGGTTGCGCTCGAGTTCCACCAGCTTCACGCTGGACGAAGAGACGTCCAGGCCCAGAAGAGGCGGCGGCTGTCGACGAAAAAGTGATCCAAGGGCCATCGGAGGACGCTCAGCCGTTCACGTGCTTGTAACACTTGGCAAAAAATGCGTGTGAATAGATGCTATCAGCGCAACGCCCCACGCACCAACAGCCGCCGTCGGCTTTTTTTAACGAAATTGCATTAGTTGTTAAAAGAATACGAAGGCACACCGCCGCATCCTCAACCCAAAGTAACGATCAGTGTAACCAGGGGTGAGAAGCGACCCGGTTTTTATAATCCGCGGCCCCAAGAGCCTCTCGCCCCATGCCCCCCTCCTCACGCGCGCCGGCGCCCTCCCCCCGAGAAGACAAGGCCCAGAAGCGCCCGCCCGGGCACGCCTGGCTGCGTTGGACCACGCGCATCCTCCTGTGGATGCTGGGCATTGCGGGTGCCGCCGTCGCCAGCGCGCTGCTGGTGGGGGCAGTGGCCCTGGCTGTCGCCTATCCCAACCTGCCGGACGTCTCGGAACTCGCCGACTACCGGCCCAAGCTGCCGCTGCGCGTCTTCTCCGCGGAAGGCATCCAGATCGGCGAGTTCGGCGAGGAGCGCCGCAACCTCACGCCCATCGCCACCGTGCCCAAGGTGATGAAGGAGGCGGTGCTGGCGGCGGAAGATGCCCGCTTCTACGACCACGGCGGGGTGGACTACAAGGGCGTGATCCGCGCCGGCCTGGCCAACCTCAACCGGGTGAAAAGTCAGGGTGCATCGACCATCTCCATGCAGGTGGCGCGCAACGTCTACCTCAGCTCCGAGAAGACGCTCACCCGCAAGATCTACGAGATCCTGCTGGCCTTCAAGCTGGAGCACCAGCTCAGCAAGGACCAGATCCTCGAGATCTACCTCAACCAGATCTACCTGGGCAACCGCTCCTACGGCTTCGCCGCTGCGTCCGAGTCGTACTTCGGCAAACCGCTGCAGGACATCACCATTGCCGAGGCCGCGATGCTGGCCGGGCTGCCCAAGGCACCGGGCGCCAACAACCCGGTCAACAACCCCTCTCGTGCGCGAGCGCGCCAGCTGTACGTCGTCGACCGCATGGTCGAGGCCGGCTTCATCACCGAGGCGCAGGCCAAGGAGGCCCGTGCCGAGCGCCTGCACCTGCGCAACGCCAACGATCCTGACCGGCTGCATGCCGAATACGTGGCCGAGACGGTCCGCCAGCTGATGTACGCGCAGTACGGCGACAGCACCTACACGCGCGGCTTGAAGGTCTACACCTCGCTGGTCGCGTCGCAGCAATCGGCGGCCTACTCGGCCCTGCGCCGCGGCATCATGGACTACGAACGGCGCCAGATCTATCGCGGCCCCGAGAAGTTCATCGACCTGCCGAGTGACCCCAAGGAGCTCGACGAGGCCGTGGACGACGTGCTGGCCGAGCATCCCGACAACGGCGACGTGATGTCGGCCGTGGTGCTCAAGGCCAGCCCCAAGGAAGTGACCGCCGTCCGCGCCAGTGGCGAAGAACTGCAGATCAGCGGCGAAGGCCTGCGCCCGGCCCAGTCGGGCCTGTCGGACAAGGCGGCGCCCAACGTGCGCATCCGCCGCGGCGCCGTCATCCGCGTCGCCAAGACGGCCAAGGGGACCTGGGAGATCACACAGTTGCCCGAGGTGGAAGGCGCCTTCGTGGCCATGGACCCGCGCGACGGCGCCATCAAGGCGATGGTGGGCGGCTTCGACTTCGGCAAGAACAAGTTCAACCACGTGACGCAGGCGTGGCGGCAACCAGGCTCCAGCTTCAAGCCCTTCATCTACTCGGCCGCTCTGGAGAAGGGCTTCATGCCCAGCACCGTGGTCAACGACGGGCCGCTGTTTTTCGATGCCGGCACCACCGGCGGCCAGCCCTGGGAGCCGAAGAACTACGACGGCAACTTCGAGGGCCCGATGCCGCTGCGCCGGGCGCTGATGAAGTCCAAGAACATGGTGTCCATCCGTGTGCTGCAGTCCATCGGCACCCGCTACGCGCAGGACTGGATCACCAACTTCGGCTTCGAGCGTGAAAAGCACCCAGCCTACCTGCCGATGGCGCTGGGCGCAGGCTCGGTCACGCCGATGCAGATGGCAGCGGCCTATTCGGTGTTCGCCAACGGTGGCTACCGCGTGAATCCCTACCTGATCACCCGCATCACCGACCACAAGGACCGGGTGCTGGTCGATGTGCAGCCACCGCTGCGGGGCGAGACCTCGCGCGCCATTCCGCAGCGCAACGCCTACATCATGGACAGCCTGCTGCAGTCCGTGGCCAGCGGCGGCACCGCGGCCAAGGCCCAGGCCACGCTCAAGCGCGTCGACCTCTACGGCAAGACGGGCACCACCAACGATTCGCTGGACGCCTGGTTCGCCGGCTTCCAGCCTACGCTCACCGCCGTGGTGTGGATGGGTTACGACACGCCACGCAAGCTGGGCGACCGTGAGACGGGCGGCGGCCTGAGCCTGCCGATCTGGATCAGCTTCATGCAGACCGCCCTCAAGGGCGTGCCGGTGAGCGAGATTCAGTCGCCGCCGGGGGTGGTCAACATCGGCGGCGAGGTCTACTACGACGACTACACGCCCGGCCGGGCCGTGAGCACGCTGGGCGTCGAGCCCGTGACGGTGCCGGGCATCGACGGCAGCACCCACCCGGCCGGCGCCCCCTCGGGCGGCGAAGAGCGTAACCGGATCCTCGACCTGTTCCGCAACTAGGTGTCGAGTTGCAATAGGTTGTTCTCACAAAGGCGGGAGGCTGGGGGCTTGTGCCCCAGAGCACAGTGCGGGCGCTCGCAGTTGTAGTAGCGCAGGAAAGCGGGCAACCAAGCGGTGCGCTCGGCACTGTTGGCCCAGGTGCGTCCATAGGCCCATTCGCGCAGACAGGTCTGAATGAAACGCTCGGCCTTGCCGTTGGTCTGGGGGCGGTAAGGCCGGGTGAAGGTGTGCTTGATGCCGAGCGCCTGACAGGTCTTGGCGAACAGCCGCGAGCGATACGCCGAGCCGTTGTCGGTGATCAGCCGCTTGATCTTCACACCCAGCTGCTCATAGTGCGCCACTGCCGCCAGCAGGAAGCTCACCGCCGAGTCCTTGCGCTCGTCGGCATGCATCTGCACGAAGCCCAGGCGGGAATGGTCGTCGATGGCCACATGGGCGAACTCCCAGCCCGCGCCGTCCACCGAGTCACGCCGGTTGCCCGTGACGCGGTGGCTGGGTCGCACGATGCGCTCGAGCTTCTTGGTGTCGATGTGCAGAAGCTCACCGGGTGCATCGCGCTCGTAGCGCAGCGGCACGCTGACAGGATCGAGCGCCTTCAGGCTGGACAGTCCCAGACGCGCGAGCAGCCGGCACACGGTGGGCACGCTGCGCCCGACGATGCGAGCGATCTGCCGCATGGGCATGCGACAGCGGCGAAGCTGTTCGATGCGCTCGCAAAGCTGCGCGTCCAGGCAGGAGCGCGTGCGAGCCGGGCGTGAGCTGCGGTCCAGCAGGCCGCGCTCGCCATGCTGCTCGAAGCGCTGGAGCCACTTGCGTGCGGTGCGCGGGCTGATGCCCGCAGCCTCGGCTGCGGGCATCAGCCCCTGGACAGCGATGCGTTGGACAAGCAATTTGCGCCCTTCGAAGGTCAATCTGGCATTCTTATGGCTGTTCACTCGGAAGGTCCTTCTGGTGACTGAAGCGTGGTAACTCCAGTCTCCCAGACCCTTCCGGGTGAACAACCTATTGAGACATGACAACTAGGCCGGCGGCCGCGGGCTTCCCGGCTGCCCCGACGCGGCCGGAGGCCCGCCGGGGCGCCTGCGGCTCAGCCCGCCCTGAAGCCCAGGGGCTCGCCCGCCTGCAGGCTGCACTCCTGCGACAACCGGGCAAAGAGCTCCTCGCCGGTCTTGGTGTCCACCCACTGCTGCCCGTCGTGGCGGAAGTGGTAGCCGCCGGTGCGGGCCGCCAGCCAGATCTCGTGCAGCGGCGGCTGCAGGTTCACCACCACCTGGCTGCGGTTGGCGAAGGTCAGCGTGATCATGCCGCCGACCCGCTGGTTGTCGATGTCCGCGTCGGTGTTCTCGTTGATCTGGTCGCAGCTGCGTTCGATGGCTGCCAGGGCGGATTCCGCGAGATCGAGGTACTGGGCGTCGGTCATGACTGGATAAAATTTCGCGATGTTGAATGCTCGGCAAATTCTAGTGAGCGCCCCCTTGCGCCACCTCGCCAAGGCCTTTGCGCTCGCGGCCCTCGCCGCCCTGTCGGCCTGTGGCCAGCGGGGCGCGCTCTACCTGCCGACCGAGCCCGCTGCCGCCCAGCGCGCCACCCTGCCGCAGGTGCTCACCGGCTCCGGCAACAAGGCCGCGCCAGCACCTGCCGACGCCGCCAGCGCTCCGGCCTCCACCTCGGCTCCCGCTTCCCGTCCATGACCGCTTATCCTGCTTTCGCCGGCACCGTGCTGCCGGGCCAACCCCACATTGCCCGCGAGGGCGGCACGCTGCGTGTCGAACAGGCCGACCTGCAGGCGCTCGCGCGCGAACATGGCACGCCGCTGTTCGTCTATTCCAAGCAGTGGATGCTCGATGCGCTGGCCGCCTACCGCCGCGGCCTCGAAGGTCGCGACGCGCTGGTCTGCTATGCGTTGAAGGCAAACTCCTCGCTGGGCGTGCTGCGCGTCTTCGCCGAAGCCGGCTGCGGTTTCGACATCGTCTCCGGCGGCGAACTGGCCCGTGTGCTGGCGGCAGGCGCCGATGCGCGCAAGGTGATCTTCTCCGGCGTGGGCAAGACCCGCGCCGAGATGCGCCAGGCCCTGGACGCCGGCATCGCCTGCTTCAACGTCGAGAGCGAAGCCGAACTCGACGTGCTGAGCGACGTCGCCGTGGCCGCCGGCAAGCGCGCGCCGGTCAGCCTGCGCATCAATCCCAACGTCGACGCGAAGACGCATCCGTACATCTCCACCGGCCTCAAGGGCAACAAGTTCGGCATCGCCCACGATCGCGCGGTCGAGGTCTACCTGCATGCCGCATCGCTGCCGGGGCTGGCCGTGGTCGGCATCGACTGCCACATCGGCTCGCAGATCACCGAGGCCTCGCCCTACCTGGATGCGCTGGAGCGCGTGCTCGACCTGGTGCAGGCCATCGAGGCCCAGGACATCCGGCTGCAGCATCTGGACTTCGGCGGCGGCCTGGGCATCGACTACAACGGCGACACGCCACCCGCCGCCGATGCGCTGTGGCAGCAGTTGCTGGCCCGGCTGGACGCCCGTGGCTTCGGCGACCGCAAGCTGGTCATCGAGCCCGGCCGCTCGCTGGTGGGCAACGCAGGCGTCTGCCTGACCGAGGTGCTCTACACCAAGCCCGGCGAAGAGAAGAACTTCTGCATCGTCGACGCAGCCATGAACGACCTGCCCAGGCCCGCCATGTACGAGGCCTTCCACCGCATCGAACCGGTGGTGCTGAAGGCGGATGCCGAGCCGGTGCGCTACGACGTGGTCGGCCCGGTGTGCGAAAGCGGCGACTGGCTGGGCCGCGACCGCGACCTCGCGGTGCAGTCCGGCGACCTGCTGGCCGTGCTCTCGGCCGGGGCCTATTGCATGAGCATGGCCAGCAACTACAACACCCGCGGCCGCGCGGCCGAAGTGCTGGTCAGTGGCACCGAGGCCCGACTCATCCGCCGGCGCGAGACGGTGGAAGACCAGTTGCGCGCAGAGCAACTGCTTTGACATGACAAAGGCGGCCCAGGCCGCCTTCTTTCATGGCGCTACCGCGTGGCGCTTGCTCTGCGCGTGGCAACTGCATGCCACACGCGCCAGCCCAGCAACACCGCAATGACGACCGCGTAGATGCCGACCTCGCCGAAGTTGTTCTTGCCGGCCCGCATCCAGAAGAAGTGCAGCAGCCCCAGCCCGGCGCACAGGTAGACCAGGCGATGCAGCCGCTGCCAGCGCTTGCCGCCCAGCGCCTTGATCGCGCGGTTGAAGGAGGTGGCGGCCAGCAGCGTCAGCAGCACGAAGGCCGCAAATCCCACCAGGATGAAGGGCCGCTTGGGAATGTCCGCCACGATGGCCGGCAGGTCGAAGCCCATGTCGAACCACGCGTAGCACAGCAGGTGCACCACCACGTAGAAGTAGGCGAAGAGCCCCAGCATGCGGCGCCAGCGCGCGATCGCGGTGAGCCTGGCCATGACGCGCAGCGGCGTCACGGCCAGCACGATGCAGAGAAAGCGCAGGGCCCAGTCGCCCGTGGCACGCAGCAGGTACTCCGCCGGGTTGGCGCCGAGTTGGTCGGCCACGGCGCCATAAAGCAGCCACGCGAAGGGCAGCAGGCACAGCACGAACACCGCCGGCTTGGCAACCGGATGCATCAGCAGCCGGTTGAGCCCGTGACCGCCCGCGGGCCGGGCTGCCGGCCTGCGGCCCGCCTGTGCAGCCGTCGCCATCAGTAGAACTTCTTCAGGTCCATGCCCGCATAGAGCTGGCCGACCTGCGCCTCGTAGCCGTTGAACATCAACGTCTTGCGCCGCTTGGCGAACAGGCCGCCGGGCTCACCGATGCGGCGCTCGGTGGCCTGGCTCCAGCGCGGATGGTCCACCTCGGGATTCACGTTGGAATAGAAGCCGTATTCGTTGGCCGCCGCCTTGTTCCAGGCCGTGCCCGGCTCCTTCTCGACAAAGCGGATCTTGACGATGGACTTGGCCGACTTGAAGCCGTACTTCCAGGGCACCACGATGCGCACCGGCGCGCCGTTCTGGTTGGGCAGCACCTCGCCGTACATGCCGAAGGTCAGCAGCGTCAGCGGATGCATGGCCTCATCCATGCGCAGGCCCTCGGCATAGGGCCAATCGAGCACGCGCGAGCCGACGAAGGGCATGGTCTTCGGATCGGCCAGCGTCACGAACTCCACGTACTTGGCATTGCCCTGCGGCTCGACCCGCTTGATCAGCTCGGCCAGCGAATAGCCGACCCACGGGATCACCATCGACCAGCCCTCGACGCAGCGCAGGCGGTAGACCCGCTCTTCCTGCGCGGAAAGTTTGAGCAAGTCCTCGATGCCGTACTTGCCGGGCTTCTTGACCAGACCCTCGACCTCGACCGTCCACGGCCGGGTCTTGAGGGTGTGGGCGTTCTTGGCCGGGTCGGCCTTGTCGGTGCCGAACTCGTAGAAGTTGTTGTAGGTGGTCGCGTCCTTGTAGTCGGTGACCTTTTCCATCACCTGCGCGCCCGCCACGTTCGACTTGGCACCCGGCAAGGCAGCCAGCTTGCCGCCGGAGTTCTGGGCCTGCGCCATCGCCTCGCGGCCGGCCCAGCCGGCCAGGGCCGCACCAGCGGCGCCGGTCGCCATCAGGCGCAGGAGTTGCCGGCGCTGTTCGTACACCGCGCGCGGCGTGATTTCGCTGGAGATGGGATGAACGAAGCCGTCATCGCGGGAACGGATCAGCATGGGGGAGCCCTTTCGCAGGCGGTGGGACACAGGTGGACCCTGAGGAGTTCGGTGCCCACGTCCATTTGGTTACGCAGGCGGGCTCCACCTGGATTTCAGTCTGCCCCAAAAGCCCTGCCCCCGCCGCGGGTGGGGCTGGGCCGGCACGCGGGCCGGCGGCCGTGGCCTACAGCGTGCCGTAGCTGTGCAGGCCCGACAGGAACATGTTGACGCCCAGGAAGGCGAAGGTGGTCACCGCCAGGCCTACCAGCGCCCACCACGAGGCGACCGTGCCGCGCAGGCCCTTGACCAGTCGCATGTGCAGCCAGGCCGCGTAGTTGAGCCAGACGATCAGCGCCCAGGTCTCCTTCGGATCCCAGCTCCAGTAGCCGCCCCAGGCGTCGGCGGCCCACAGCGCGCCCAGCACCGTGGCGATGGTGAAGAAGGCGAAGCCGACGGCGATGGCCTTGTACATCACGTCGTCCAGCACCTCGAAGGCCGGCAGGCGGGCGGCGATGCGGCGGCGGCCCAGCAGGATGCCGGCCGCGATCAGCGCAGAGATGAGCGCATAGCCCACCCAGTAGCTGCCGCCCGCCTCGGCCACACCACGCTGGCGGAAGGCGATGGGCACGAAGCACAGCGCTGCGCCCAGGAGCCAGATGGGTGTCAGGCGCCACCAGCGGGTCTCGGCCGCCTGCTGCTTGATGAGGTAGGCGAAGGCCACCATGGCCGCCAGCGAGAAGGTGCCGTAGCCGATGAAGTTGGCGGGCACATGCAGCTTCATCCACCAGCTCTGCAGCGCGGGCACCAGCGGCTGGATCTCGTGCGCGCCGCGCACCAGCGTGTACCAGAGCAGGAAACCCACCGCCGCGCTCACCACCAGCATGACGAAGGCGCCGAGGGCGCGGGTGCGGTAGCGCTCTTCGTAGTAGAGGTAGAAGGCCGCCGTCATCCAGCAGAAGAGCACGAAGACCTCGTAGAGGTTGCTCACCGGGATGTGGCCGATGTCGGGGCCGATCTGGTGGCTCTCGTACCAGCGCACCATGGTGCCGATCAGCGCCATTGTCACGGCGGCCCAGGCCAGGCGCGAGCCGATGCGCTCCATGGCATCGGATTGGCCGCTGGCAAAAAGGCCCAGCCAGTAGAAGAGGGTGCTCATGAAGAAGAGCACGCTCATCCACAGGATGGCCGACTGGCTGGAGATGAAGTATTTGAGCCAGAACACGGTGTCAGCCCGCGCCAGGTCGCCCTGGTAGCTCACGATGGCCAGCACCGAGGCGGCGGCCACCACGACGCCCAGGCGCTGCAGCGGCCGCCAGAACCAGCCCAGCCACACCAGCGCCGGCAGCGTGCCCAGCAGGATTGCCTTTTCGTACCCGTCCATCGCGCCGTGATAGCGCGCCAGCGCGAACAGCCCGCCCGCCAGCACGAAGGCGGCAAACAACCAGTCGGTCAGGCTGCGGCGGGAAAACCAGCCTTCGTTGAGGCTCAGCGTGGTGGTGCTGGTGACGGTGTTCATCGGGATGGTGTCTCCGCAGAAGAAGGCGTGTCGGCCGGGGGCAGGCCCAGCAGGCGCTCGCGCAGGCGGTGGAATTCCTTGTCGGTGTCCAGGCCGCGGCGGTTGACCGAGAGGGCCATCGACGCCTCGGCGCCGGTTCCGTCGGCACGGGGCGCCAGCCACACCCACAGCCGCCGCTCGCGGACGTAGAGCATGGCAAAAATGCCCACGATCAGCAACAGGCAGCCCAGGTAGACCACGCTCTTGCCCGGCGCGCGGGCCACCTGGAAGACGCTGGCCTGCACCTGCGTGAAGTCGGTCAGCATGAGCGCCACGGGCGCCGGGTAGAAGGCGGCGTCGCTCAGCGACAGCACGGCCTGCGTGAGCCAAGCCTGGGATTTCTCGTCGCGCTGCAGTGGCGGCTGACCCGCCTGCGTGCGGCTCAGGTTGAGCAGCTCGAAGAGCACGTCGTTGACCACGCGAACCAGGATCTGACCCGCGCGCTCGCGCTCGGCTTCGGGCACCTGCTGGTCGATGAATTCGGCGATGGCCTGCCAGCCGGAGGCATTGCGCCCATCCGCGCGCGCCGTGCCGGCCTGCAGTTGCTCGGCACCGGCAAACAGGCCGATGGCGCGCAGGGCCGAGGCACGCAGCTGCTGCGCCTGCTCCGGCCGATCGGGGCCGATGGCCTGGGCCACGTAGCGGTCGACGGCCTGGGCGCGCACGGCCGGGTCGGCCAGCGCCTCGCGCAAGCGGGTAAAGCCCGCCGTGCCCATCTCGTCGTCGGCGGGCACGCGCAGGTAGCGGAAAGGCTGGTCGGGCTGCTCCCGCACACCCAGCAGGAAGACCGGCGGCGCGCCCTCCTCCATCACCGTGGGCACCATGTAGTTCTGGTACTCGCGCGCCTGACCGGCCGCGTCGCGCAGCTTGTAGCCGATGCTCGGGCCGATGTTGCGCAGCTCCTTGGGCTTGTCCACCTTGTGGGCCGCGCCCAGACGCGACTCAAGGCTGCCAACCAGATCCACCTTGCGCACGTCGGCCCCGCTGCCGCCGTTGGCGCCAACGAAGTTCTCGACGTTGATCACACGCAGCGCCGTGTATTCGAGCGTGAGCTTGTCCTGGCCATTGGTCAGCTCGGTGCTGCTGCCGATGGTGCCCTCGACCTCGAAGGGCCTGGCCGCCGCGCCCATGGGCACGGCGCGCAGCTTCACGCGCGAGCCGCCGTCGTCGAAGCTGGACTGGTAGATCTCGATGCCTTTCCAGCTCGCGGGATGGTTGACCTCGATGCGCGCAGTCTTGCTCTCGCCGCTGGCGCGGTCGTGCAGCACCACCTCGCTGGCGAAGAGCTTGGGCATGCCGGTCGCGTAGTAGTCGACGATGAACTTCTTGAGCTCGATGGCGAAGGGCAGCTCCTGCAGCAGCACGCCATCGGCCTGATTGAGGATGGCCACCGACGACTGCGCACCCTCGGGCACCAGGATGTTGCCGCGGAAGGTCGGGTTGGTCGGCGCCAGGCGGTGTTGGGCTGGCACGTCCGCGATCATGCCGCCGCCGGTGTAGACCGACTTGCCGCCCAGCCAGGTCTGTGCACGCACGATCAGGTCGCCGTCGAGCAGGCCGCCCAGGCAGATCAGCACGATGGCGCCGTGGGCCGCGATGTAGCCCAGCTTGTTGGCGCCGCCCGCACGGGCCGCCACCATCCAGCCCGCCGGCGCGCCCGCCGTCTCGCGCTTCTGCAGCTTGACCTTCCAGCCGCCCCCAACCAGTTGCTGGCCGATGCGGTTGGCGGCGGCGTCGGGCGACTCGGCCAACACCGTCTCGGCGCGCAGGCCGAAGGCCTTCAGGCCCTGCACGCGAAGGTCTTCCTTGTAGCTGCGCAGGTCGCTCATGATGCGCGGCGTGTTGCGCGCGATGCACAGCGAGGTGCTGATCACCAGGAAGGCCAGGATCAGCAGGAACCACCAGGCGCTGTAGATGGTGTCCAGCCGCGCGCTGCGGAACACCTGCGCCCAGAAGGGCCCGAACTGGTTGATGTAGTTGTTGATCGGCTCCTGCTGCTTGAGCACGGTGCCGATCACGGATGCGATGCAGATCACCGTCAGCAGCGCGATGGCGAAGCGCATCGATGACAGCAGCTCCACGGCGGCGCGCAAGGCCTGCGAGCCGGTTCGAAGGCGAAGGCCGTGGGTGGAGACGCTCATGACGGAAGGCAGCAGTGGGCAGGAAAAAGGGCGGGCGATCCCCAGGGATCGGCCCGCCCTTGTTGAGTTGGATTGTCGGCGGTTGGTTCGACGGTTTTTTGACTTGCGTTAAGTCAACGCAGGCCGGCAATGTAGTCGGCCACGGCCTTGATCTCGCGGTCGTTCATCTTGGCGGCCACGCCCGTCATCTGCGGGCTGTTGGCGCGGATGCCATCACGGAAGGCCTTCAGCTGGCCCTCCGTGTAGTCGGAATGCTGGCCACCCAGGCGTGGGTACTGGGCGGGGATGCCGGCGCCGGTGGGGCTGTGGCAACCGGCGCAGGCAGGCACCTGACGATCGGCGATGCCGCCACGGTAGATGCGCTCGCCCAGCACGACGAGGTCCTTCTCCTTGGCGAAACCGGGCTTGACCGTCTTGCTGCCCAGGAACCAGGCGATGTCGCGCATGTCCTGCTCGCTCAGGTTGGCGACCATGGGCTGCATGATCGGGCTCTTGCGCTTGCCGGACTTGAACTCGTGCAGCTGCTTGAGGATGTACTCGGGATGCTGCTGCGCCAGCTTGGGGTTGGCGGCGATGGCCGAATTGCCGTCGGCGTTGTGGCACGAGGCGCAGGCGACACCATTGGGCGGGGCTGTCGTGAAGAGGGTATCGCCCTTGGCCGGATCCGGCTTGGCGGGCTTGGCCGCGGTGGCCGGAGCATCTGCCGCCATGGCCGTTCCCCCCAGAACGGTCCCCAGCACGGCAGCAAGCAGATAAGGCGCGAACAACTTCATATCGTGGGCTTCTTCACTTGTACGCTGACTGGCGCAAAACCGGGCAATTCTACAATCGCCCTCCCTTTCCACGGCCTCCTTGAGAACCCTGTACCGAATGGATCAAACTTTTCCGCCCTCTCCTGCGGATGACGCGGCCGACGCCGCAGCGGCACCCGCCAGCGGATCGGCGGAGAACGCCAGTCCGCCCGCCTCCACCGTCCCTGCGACGCCCGCACCCGCCGCCAGCTTTGCCGAGCGCGCCCGCACCGCCCTGGGCTGGATGCACACCGCCCACTTCCTGCTCAGCTCGCCGCGGCTGGACACCCTGCCCCCGCTGGGTCTGCCCGAGATCGCTTTCGTGGGCCGCTCCAACGCCGGCAAGTCCACCGCCATCAACACGCTGACGCAGCAGAAGCGGCTGGCCTTCGCGTCCAAGACGCCCGGCCGCACGCAGCACATCAACCTGTTCGGCGTGGGCAAGGGCCAGGTGGACGACGCCGTGCTGGCCGACCTGCCCGGCTATGGTTATGCCGCGGTGCCACGCGAGGCCAAGCTGCGCTGGCAGCGCGTCATGGGCAACTACCTGATGACCCGCGAGCAGCTGTCCGGTGTCGTGCTGATGTGCGACCCGCGCCTGGGCATGACCGAGCTGGACGAGGTGCTGCTGGAAGTGATCCGCCCACGCGTGGAGCAGGGCCTGAACTTCCTGGTGCTGCTGACCAAGGCCGACAAGCTCACGCGGGCAGAGGCCAACAAGGCACTGTCGATTGCGCGACTGCAGGCCGGCGGCGGCGAGGTCAGACTCTTCTCCGCCCTCAAGAAGCAGGGTGTGGACGAAGCGGCCGAGATCATCTGGCGCTGGACGCACCCCGACGCCGGCTGACGCGACCTGCATCCACGCACGCGTCTTCCGACCCATACCCAGGAGACACGTGCGATGACCGACATCCAGACCTTCGAGCGCGCGCTGCCGCATGGCATCACGCTCAGCTGCCGCGCGGCCGGCGAGCCCGGCCGGCCGCTGATGCTCTTGCTCCACGGCTTTCCGGAGGCGGCCTTCATCTGGGATCCGCTGCTGGCGCATTTCGCCCGACCGGAGAACGGCGGCTATCGCTGCGTGGCGCCCAACCTGCGCGGCTTCGAGCGCTCCAGCGCGCCGGCGGAAGTCGAGGCCTACCAGGCCCATCGCCTCATGCAGGACCTGCGCGCCCTGGCCGAGAGCGAAGCAGCCGGGGGCCGGATCGACACGCTGATCGCCCACGACTGGGGCGGGGCCTTCGGCTGGGGGATGGCCAGTGCGATGCCCGAGCGCGTGGGCCGGCTGGTCATCATCAACTCACCGCATGCCGGCACCTTCGCGCGCGAGCTGAAGAACAGCTTCGAGCAGCAGGAAGCCAGCGCCTACATGAACTGGCTGGCGCGCCCCGGCAGCGAGGAGGTGCTGGCGCGCGACGACTTCGCGCGCCTCTTCGGCATGCTGTCGTCCATGCAGGCCAGTGCTGGCAATGCCGACTGGCTCACCGAGGACGTGAAGGCGCAGTACCGGGATGTGTGGTCGCAGGGCCTGGTGGGCGCCTGCAACCTCTACCGCGTCACGCCGCTCAAGCCTGGCGCCGACATTCCCGACATCCCGCGCGAGCGCGTGACGGTGGACATCCCAACCCTGGTGCTATGGGGCATGGCCGACATCGCGCTGCGCCCAGGCCTGCTCGATGGCCTGGGGGACTACGTGCCCCAGCTCGAGGTCGAGCGGCTGGAAGGCGCCACGCACTGGGTGGTGCACGAGCAGCCTGAACTGGTGATGGCACGCATCGGCGCCTTCATCCGGCGCCATCCGCGCCTGAGAGGCTGAGCGCCAGCGGGTGCGCGAATGGGGTTCAGTGACCCAACACCGTTCGGGCTGAGGTTCTATGGTTCTCGTCAAGCGACAGTGGCCGCCAGGCGGGCATCGAACATCGCGTGTTGCTTGAACAGCGAGAAGGCCACGCGCATGA